>JBEPWP010000130.1:0-5535 GCA_041642355.1 Fodinibius sp.
TTAGAGCCGGTTCTTAGAAAGGTTTTAAAAGAAGCTGAAAAAGAGCATCGCGAACTCCAGGAGATGTTTGGTCTGATGGGATGGGGGGATATTCCAGATGCGTTAAAGATGGAGATCAAAGATGATGTATCAGCGATGGTTATTGAGCTGAAGGGGCAATATTCCAGTTGTGATCCCCATGTAGAACGCCGCCGTCAGCGTGTGGTGCATTGGGTGGAAAGTTATCGTGATGGCATCTGTTCGTTGGATACTGCTATTGAAGTACTACATATAAAACCGCTGTGAATTTATAAGAGAGGCGCTTGGCTGCAAGCGGATGTGCGTGGCCTTGCTTAGCATTTTTTTAAGAAATTCTGTTAAGCAGGTCGCCCACATTTTTTTTATCTTTGCCCAAACCAGAACCACAATGCTTGTAGACTCTCTGTGCTATGAAAAAATCCTCTCCTTTCGATCGAATAACACGCCAAGGCCTAACATATGACGATTTACTTTTAGTTCCGGGTCACTCCGAGGTTGTTCCCCGCGACGTTGACACCAGTGTAGAACTAACTTCTGATCTCACGCTCAATATCCCCGTAATTAGTGCGGCCATGGATACTGTCTCAGAGTATCGATTGGCCATTGCGTTGGCGCGGGAGGGAGGTATTGCCATGCTACATAAAAATATGTCGATTGAGGATCAGGCTGATCAGGTTCGTATGGTGAAGCGCAGTGAGAGTGGAATGATTGTGGATCCGGTGACGCTAGGCAAGGATGAGACTGTTCGCAAAGCCCGTGGATTGATGAAAAAGCATAAAATTGGTGGAATACCTATTGTTGAAGATGACAATACGTTGATTGGGATTGTAACCAATCGTGACCTTCGCTTTGAGCACTATGTGGATAAGAAGCTCAGTACTATCATGACGACTGAGAATCTCATCACGGCTCGTGAGGGGACAACGCTCGATGAGGCTGAAAAGCTGTTACAAGAACACAAAGTTGAGAAGCTTCCTATCGTTGATGACGACATGAAGCTTGTGGGGCTGATCACTTTCAAGGATATAGAAAAGAAAATGAACTTTCCCAATGCCTGTAAAGATGATATGGGGCGTTTGCGGGTAGGAGCAGCGGTGGGTGTGACGGCTGATACCCTTGATCGCGTTGAAGCCTTAGTAAATTCCGGGGTGGATGTTATTACGATTGATACCGCTCATGGTCATTCGCAAGGTGTATTGGATATGGTGAAAGAAGTAAAGGGAACGTATCCCGATTTGAATCTCATTGCTGGTAATATTGCAACAAAATCGGCGGGAAAAGCGCTTGTTGATGCTGGGGCTAACATCCTCAAGGTTGGGGTTGGTCCAGGATCGATTTGTACAACACGTGTTGTTACTGGCGTTGGAGTACCGCAAATGAGCGCGGTGATGGAAGTGGCTGAATATGCACAAGAGGCCGGAGTTAGTGTTATTGCCGACGGTGGTATCAAGCAAACTGGGGATATCCCGAAAGCACTGGCCGGGGGAGCACATGCTGTGATGATGGGATCGATGTTTGCCGGCGTTGATGAGGCACCAGGTGAGACAGTGATTTACGAATCCCGCAAATATAAGTCGTACCGGGGAATGGGAAGCCTGGGAGCGATGGAGCAGGGTTCCAAAGATCGTTACTTCCAGGATGTTGAGGACAATATCAATAAGCTGGTGCCGGAAGGTATTGAGGGACGCGTGCCTTATAAAGGACACTTAAGTGAAGTAGTACACCAGATGACCGGTGGATTGCGTGCTGCAATGGGATACTGTGGAGCACCGGATATTTCATCATTACAAAAAGCGGAGTTTGTACAAATTTCGGCCGCGGCTTACAAGGAGAGTCATCCCCATACCGTAGAAATTACCAAAGAAGCTCCGAACTATTCGGTAAGCTAATGATTGTTGTTTGGTAGAATTACTTCCGGGCGTTAACGAGTATACTTACTCCTATCACCAAGAAGATTAGGTGAGGAAGTGTTGCTGCGATCATGGGATCAATTTGTCCCTGTCCACCAAAGGGTTCAATCACTTTCATCATCACTAAATACAAAAAGCTCACCGCCAGACCTGCGGCTATGTAGAATCCCTTGCCACCTTTTCGTCGTACCGAAGCTAAGGCAAATCCCACAATCGTAACGACAATTATGGAAAAGGGGTAGGCGTAGCGACCATAAAGTTGGACTTGGGGCAATTCCACTCCACCGGCTCCACTGCGTTCGATAGATTGAATGTAGTTTTGAGCCTCAGGATAGGTTAGCTGATAGATATCTGATGTTTTCCGGGTTAAATCACGTGGATAGATATTAAGTGTTGTGTCCATGGAATCGATATGGACTTCAGAATATCCCATCTCGGAAAAGGTTTGTTTTTGCACATTCTCAAGTTTCCAGTGTTGCTGTTCTTCCTGCCAAATCATGCGCTGAATGAATAGTTTTTCACTGATGCTATCACCTGCAAAGTTTACCACATCAACCCGGTAGCCCGTTTGTTTATCGGGATTAAAGTAATTGATTTTAAAGATGGAGTTTTCGGATTCCTGTCGAAAAATTCGATTAGTATCCACCTTATCAGATTTGCCACTCAAGTATTCTTGTTCAAAAGCGATGCGGTTTTCATTTGCGTTAGGAATCACAAAAGCATCCAGGTAGCTCATAGTTGCCGTCATTAGAAAGGCGAAGGCCAAATAGGGCATAATAAGACGATATAAACTAACACCGGCAGCTTTAAGAGCAGTAATTTCAAGCCGTTCTGCCATTTGTCCTGTCAAATACAGGCAGGCTACAAATACAGCAACAGGAATGATTAAACGAACAATTTCAGGGATATAATTGAGGTAGTAGACCCCAAAAATTTGAGCAAAGGTAGCGCCCTTGTCGGTAAAATCTTCGCTATTTTCCGAAAAGTCGATAACAATAAAAATGAATATCAGCACTAACATCACAAACAGGGTGATGGTCAACATCCTAAAAAATATATAGCGATCAATTTTTTTAGTCACGTCGATTCCACAGGTTTGAAAATTTAATAGAGGTGCTAATACTGATTACCATGATGAGTCCTACGGCACCGAGCACGATATCCGATATCCACATGCCGATAAATGGTGAAATGAATAATCGATCTGCCATTTTTTCGCCCTGAATAATTGAGATCCAATAAAACGTTAAGAATATAGTACCGATAAGAGCGGCATACCCCAGATTTCCTTTTTTGGTATACATTCCAATGGGGGCTCCAAGAAGTACAAATACAATACAGGCAATAGGGATCGAAAACTTTTTGTGGATTTCAACCAAGTATTGGGCAATCTTTTCGAGTCGCCACTCGGTATCTGATACCACATCTTCAATAAAAGATTTATAATTACGCAGTTTCATTAGCCCAATATCGTGAAGTCGTACTTGTTCCGATTTGGACTCGTATTGCTGAAGTGCTATATACTTGCTTTTATAGGGTTGGTCGGTAGAATCAGACTCAGATTTACCTAATTTAGATACTCTTCTTTGTTTGCCGGTATTCGCTTTCGAAAGCGTGGGATAAATGTAGTTTTTGTTTTTTAAGATATGCTCTTTTTGTCCTTCAATTTGTTTCTGAAGAGAATCAACAACGCTATTCATTGCTTGAATATTCATCGTGCGGTCGTTGCGCGAACGATCGGCGGGATTTGAACGTGAGAAGGCTAAATCGGAGAGGTCAAAACTAATGCGGTATCGATCAAATTTTGTTTCTTCAAAAACGTCAATAAGCTTTCCTTTTTGCCTGCGATCAAGTTTGCGGAGTACCGAGCCGTCATTGAGAAACAGGGTAAGCGTCTGACCGCTTTGTTTACTTTCGAGTCGTCCCTTTTTGGCCTTTATATAAGCCTCTTTACGGTCGCGTGTGGCATGTTGATATATAGTGACATCACGGAGTGAATCAGACTCATTTGTGATCTCCTTAACTAAAAAAGTGTAATTGTCGATTCCTTCATAAAACTCATTTTCTTTCAGATCAAAACCCGGCTTTTTGAGGCGAATATCGATAAACAGGGAGCGAGCCCGCTGATTGGCATCCGGTAGAATATCATTGGAAAACCACATCAGAAAAATAGAAAGCAGGATAGATGCTACCAAGACAGGATTTATAACATGGATGGGGTTAATGCCTGCGGCGCGTATAGCTGTTAATTCATTTAATTCGGTAAACTTACCGTAAGCCATCAACGAAGCAACAAGTACCGCCATCGGCACAGCGAGCACTACCATGGAGGCTAAATTGGTAATGATAAGTTCAAATATGATCCCCAATGGTAATCCTTTGCCGATCAGCATATCTATATATAGAATAAGAAACTGCATTAGCAGCAGGAACATCAACGTGCAAAAGCAGAAGATGAAGGGGCCTATATGCCGCCTTAAAATATCTAATTGTAATTTATTGGGTAGTAGACGCATATTGTTGATCTGTTAGGAACCCTAAAATTAGGTCTATATGGGTTCTTTACAAAATGGAGATTTATTATGAGGACAAAACCATAGTTTGTACTTTTATGGAAAGCAGGAATCTATTATAATTCTGCTGAGTGCATGGGGACACGATCATTTCAACAAAAAACAAGGAGCTGTATATAGAGGATCGCTACTATAGATTTGCTGATAGAAATAATATGTAAATATATTCTACAACGGTTTCGTGCAGCTCAAACCATTTAATTTTTCAACGTTTGTTCTACTTTTTTGCTTGGCAGCTGTGGTAGCAGGCCCCGAGAAAAGTATGGCTCAGGCTAAGGAGGATTCACTCTATGTAACGCCTGCCCAAATGGATACATTGCCCCGTCTATACAGACTTCCGTTTATTTCACAGCCTTTTCCGGATATTCCGCCGAAGCTATTTTACATAAAATTGCCTCAGGAGCAAACCTATATTCAACGCGATTCATCGGGCATATACCGGAGTCAGCGTTTGCTAAATGAGATGCCAGTGGCTTCCAGCATGCAAATGAATTTTGAGCAGTATGCTGAAGAGTCGAAACAGCGTCACCTGAAAGATAACTGGCAGATGCTAATTCAAGAGCAACAAACAAAGAGTCAGCAACAGGCGGGATTGCTCGATTTTAACCTGGATATTCCTGGGGGAGAGGAATCTACATTTACAACTATTTTTGGGAAGCCAGAAGTTAATCTCCGTATTAATGGTACCGCCAATATGAATGTTGGTGCTTCAATACAGACGACCGAAAATCCAGAAATACCAGAAGATCAGCGTCGGCAGGTTGATCCAACTTTTGAGCAGAGTTTAAAACTTAATATCCAGGGCACAATTGGGGATAAGTTATCAATTCAAACGGATTGGGACACTGAGCGTGATTTTGATTTTATGAACCGCTTGAGCATTGTGTATGATGGATATGAGGATGAGATCTTGCAGCGCTTAGAGCTAGGTAACGTATCAATGCAGACGGGAAATTCGCTTATCAGGGGCGGTAGTGCGTTATTTGGAGTAAAATCCATTGCCCAAATAGGATCGTTGAAGTTGACATCCGTAT
>JBEPWP010000131.1:0-5480 GCA_041642355.1 Fodinibius sp.
GCCCGATTACAAGCGAAATTTGGTGATCCAACCCAGAAGCTTGAAGATCTGATTAATACAGATAACTTTAGACTCGGGAAAGCCATCCAATTTGAATATTGGTTTATGGTTAATGACAGTATCCCATTAATGGTCTTGGACTGGAATGGCCCGTTTGGAAGTGGCTTAACGTACGGAGGAGCAAGTAAATACATAGACCTGATGCCACAAATCAAAAGAGAATTTGTGCAAAAGCTTATGACAGTGGAAGATTTCGGTGAATACGAAGATTATTTTTATTCTCCTGAAAAAGAGCAGTGGTATATTGTTAAATATGAAGATGGAAAGTTTCGAAACGTAGAGATTGACTCACCTCAAGGAATGAGTATCAATTAATAGATTAATAATTAGGAGTAACATTGGCAGATCAATTATCAGAAGAAGAGCGCAAAGAACGGCGATCTAAAAGACAGCAGCGAAAAGGGAAAGAAAACGAAGAAGCAAAAAGTTGGCTACGGGAGTGGATGGATGCCCTGCTTTTTGCAGCAGTGGCAGCCATAATAATCCGTGCTTTTTTATTTGAGGCATACCGTATTCCCACACCCTCTATGGAAAAATCCCTGTTGACGGGAGATTTCTTAATTGTTTCTAAAATAAGTTATGGTCCACGGACCCCAATGGTGCTAGGTGTGCCATTTACGAATATTTATATGCCCGGCGCGGTTTTGCCGTGGATGCGTTTGCCCGGAATAAGTGATGTTGAGCGCAATGATATTGTAGTATTTAATTACCCTGTTGATTTAGCTCCGGTGGCAGCTAAAACAAGTTATATCAAACGCGCAGTAGGGATCCCCGGTGATACGGTTGCTATCGATGATGCGGAGCTTTTTATCAATGGAGAAAAAGCGAAGCAGTTCGAGGGAATTCAACAAACGTATGTAGTTTCGGTTCGTGATCGTGTTAGGCTAAGTCCCGCCAAGGTTGAGGCCGCTGGTGGACGATTGATGGGATCACAAAATCAAGGTTCTTATCGAGTGACGATGACTGAGGGGGTTGCTGAAAAAATGAGTGAATGGCCAGAAGTAAACAACGTGGAGCTATTCGTTTTACCCGAGGGATTGAATGAATTTAACCGACGTGATTTTAACTTTTCAGCCGGATTTAATAATCACCACCACATTCCCCCAGTTGTCATTCCTTTTGAGGGACAAACGGTTACCTTAACAGCCGACAATTATCATATTTACGAAAATATTATTACCCGCTACGAAGGGAATGATGTAGAACTTCAGGGCGATCAGTTTGTGATCAATGGTGAGCCTACGAATGAGTATACGATACAGCAGGATTATTATTTTATGATGGGAGATAATCGAGACAACAGTGAGGATAGCCGTTTTTGGGGTTTTGTACCCGAGACCCACGTTGTTGGTAAGGCGGGCATGATTTATTTCTCGTGGGATAGTGAGCGCATGTTACCGCGTTTTAGTCGTCTTTTAAACTTTATCCACGATTAATTTTTGCGGATGGTTTTACCCATTGGCTGTCCTTCTTTAATGGCAAGTTGACCACATCCCGCGTCAATATCGTCACCGCGACTTCTCCGAACCGTAGCAGTAACATCGCGTGAGACCAATTCTTTCATAAAGGCATCCAAGCGTTGTTCGCGGGCACGTTTTAGTGCTACGCCAGCTACATCATTATACATGATAATATTGACTTTGCTGGGGACCCATTGAACAATATCAGCAAGCTGTTGGGCATCTTCGGGACTGTCGTTAAATCCATCAAATAACAGATATTCGTAGGTGATGGGGCGGTGCAGTTTTTCATAATAATGCTGAACAGCCTCTTTTAATTGGTCTAGCCCCATTGAATTATTTATAGGCATAATCTCATCACGCTTCTCATCATTGGCAGCATGCAGTGATATGGCCAAATTAAATGGCTGACGCTCATCGGCTAGTTTCTTAATCTGCTTTGTAAGGCCTACCGTAGATACGGTAATTCGTTTAGGTGAAAGGCCAATGCTAAGCTCGTCTATGATAATATTTGCCGAATTGACAACGGCCTCATAATTATGGAGCGGTTCGCCCATCCCCATATACACAATATTGGTAATCCCTTTGCCAAACCGTTCTTCGCAGAGTGCATCAATGTATTGTACCTGGTCAACAATTTCGCCGTGAGTTAGACTTCGGAAAAACCCCATCTTACCGGTTGCACAAAAGGAACATCCGAACACGCAACCTACTTGTGATGATACACAAACAGTAAGACGATTGGCGGCTCCATCCTCATAAAAGTCGGGAATGAGTACCGCTTCAACCTTGTGTTCTTCTTCGCCCTGGAGTTTAAAAAGAAATTTGATGGTACCATCTTCAGATTCCTGGTGAGTGACATACTCAATGGTTGGAACCTTCGCTATTTCTTTAAGACGAGTTCGCAAATCTTTGGAGAGATTTGTCATTTCGTCAAAACTGTGCACGCCTTTTTGATACAGCCATTGGAATAGCTGATCACTTCGAAAGGATTGGAGTCCCAATTCCTCGGTAAACTCCTGCAGTTCTTCTTTAGTTAAGCTCTTTAGATTGGTCTTTTCGTCAATATCGGTTTGTGTAGCCATATCTCCAAAGATACAAATCCTTAAGCAGCTTTGTTAAACTTAGACCAATGATTTTTTGGGATACATTTCAGGAATTAAAAAAGGGATGCCTAGAAAAGGGCATCCCTGAAATAATGCCATTCAAAAACAATATTAGTTTTCGAGCGTAGCATTGAGCTCAATATTAACACCTGCCAATGCTTTAGAAACCGGGCAGTTTTTCTTGGCACCTTCGGCGTATTCCTGGAATTGCTCCTCGTCAATATCGGGAATATTGGCCGTTACATTTAAGGTAATTGTGGTTATAGCTGGATCGGCATCAACGAAATCAAGCGTGACGTCAGCGTTGGTGGTGACACCTTCCGGGGTAAATCCGGCTTCGGCTAAATCGGCAGAAAGAGCCATAGAGTAGCACCCTGCATGAGCGGCACCGATCAACTCTTCAGGGTTGGTGCCGGTACCATCTTCAAAGCGTGATTTGAATGAATAGGAACCATTATAGGAGCCACTGCCAAACGACATATTGCCGTTACCATTTTTGAGATCCCCATTCCAGCTTGCTTTTGCTTTACGTGTAGGCATAATAAAATAATGTTTGGTTAAACTTTTGTTACTGTTAATAAACAGCCAATCAATTACTTACATTCCTGAAAGATATTAGAAGTTCATTAAAGTTACATGAACAGATTTATCGTTGTGAAAAGTTAGGGGAAGAAAGGTAAATGAGGGAATCAATATTTCAAATGAACGATCTTTTTTTGTATTTAATTTTCACTATTTAATTCAGAGCAAGAATAGTTAACTACTAAAAAAATATTTACTACTGATGAATCAAGAAATGGAAGCGGAATTTGTGGATGTGTACAGCACACTCACTGAGAAATTATTGAATTGGTTGGAGACAACTATTGCCATGTTGCCGAACCTGGTGGTAGCATTGTTAGTGTTAATTGTATTTTTTGTCCTGGGTCGCCTGGTCCGCAGGGGCGTAAAACATATGCTGGAAAAGACGACACGCAATAAAACAATTATCAATTTACTGGAAACGATAGTTGGCGTCCTCATTATTGGTATTGGGGTTTTTATTGCCTTGAGCGTTCTCAAACTTGATGGCGCGGTAACATCACTTCTTGCCGGTGCTGGTATTATTGGTTTGGCCTTAGGTTTTGCATTTCAGGATATTGCCTCAAACTTCATTTCGGGTATTATTCTTTCCATACGTCACCCGTTTGGTATTGGAGATATTATCAAGACCAACGATTTCTATGGTACTGTTGAAAAAATGAATCTGCGCAATACGATCATTCGAACCCCTCAGGGACAAATTGTTTACATTCCGAACAAGAGTGTATTTGAAAACCCGCTGGAAAATTTTACGGCTAATCACAATCGTCGCATAGATCTTTCCTGTGGTGTATCGTATGGGGATGATTTGGAAAAAGCTAAAAAAGTAGCACTTGAGGCTGTTAAGGGGTTAGATAATTATGATGACAGTAAGGATGTAGAGTTTTATTATGATGAGTTCGGAGGCAGTTCTATTAACTTTAAGATCAGGTTTTGGGTTAATTTTCGAACAAATCCGGATTACTGGTCGGCGCGAAGTGATGCTATTATTGCTATTACCAAAGCGTTTGATGAGAACGATATTATGATTCCGTTCCCTATTCGTACGCTCGATTTTGGTATCAGGGGCGGCGAAAAGCTGGATACCATGCTGGGGAATCGTAGTCAATCCTGATTGCCAAGAAAACAGTTTAAATAAAAAAGGCCGAGTGTTGAACTCGGCCTTTTGCTTTTGGAAGCGATAAAAAATATTCACGTCACTATTTTAAATGTCGATTCAGATATGCCACGTATGAAGTATAAAGCAAATAGTAACTTGCTGTATTGAAGGCAACTCCGTGAGCACCGGGAGGATATATCTGTAAATCTACATCCTGGCCATTTCCAGTAAGCTCAGTTAAAAGCTGCATGGTATTTTGTACATGGACATTCTCATCCATTGATGAGTGAGACAATAACAGATTGCCTTTAAGATTCTGGGCATGGGTTATGGATGAGCTTTGCTCATAGCCATCCTTGTTATTTTCGAGCAGCCCCATATAGCGCTCTGTATAAATACTATCGTAAAATCGCCAGTCGGTAACAGGTGCAGTAGCAATGCCGACTTCAAAGACATCGGGATGGGTAAAAAGCGTATAAGTTGTCATATATCCACCGTAGCTGTGTCCGCGAATGGCCATTTTATTTCCGTTTACCCAACTTTTGTCACCCATAAATTGGACCGTTTCTACAAAATCATTGGCTTCCCATTTGCCAAGCTGTTTGTATACCACCTTTTCAAACTCTGAACCGTAGCCGCCGCTCCCTCGATTATTTACATTTACAACAACATAACCTTCCTGGGCCAAATATTGATTCCAGCCACCAGACTCCCAGCTGTTATATACGCCTTGAGCACTGGGTCCTCCATAAATATTGAGCACCAGTGGATATTCCTTATCGGGATCAAAATCGATGGGTTTAATCATATAGCCATCTAATTTTTGTCCGTCAGAAGTAGTAAAGGAAAAGAGTTCTCGTGGAGCGTAGACGTGTTTTTCGGTAAAAGCATCTACTGATGCATTATCCTCAAGCACTTCCAGTTTTCCATTCATAGTGCTCCAGAGCTCAACTTGTGTTGGCGTTGAGGTATTTGAATACCGATCGATATAATATTTACCATTCGAGCCCATGGTGATATCATGAGTCCCTTCTGTCTGGGTATGCTTGGTTTTGTTACGACCGCTAAAGTTAACGGAATATAGATGTCGTTCCAGCGGAGATTCTTCTGTAGAGGTATAATAAATTCTGTTGTTACGATAATCTACCGTATGTACGTAAGTTACTTCCCATT
>JBEPWP010000132.1:0-5461 GCA_041642355.1 Fodinibius sp.
TTGCTGAATGCTGCAACAGGAATCATATTTGAGGGGACACCTACCTATCCTGATCCCGGTCGACTTTGGGAGGTTTGTGAGAAATACAACGTCACCCATTTCTATACATCCCCTACGGCTATCCGTGCGCTCATGAAAGAGGATATCGAGTATGTTAACAAATATGATTTAAGTTCGCTCGAAGTACTTGGGTCGGTGGGTGAGCCGATTAATGAAGAAGCCTGGCACTGGTATCACGATAAGATTGGGAATGGACAATGCCCTATTGTGGATACTTGGTGGCAGACCGAGACGGGCGGTATCATGATTTCTCCGCTTGCAGGAGTAACGCCAACCAAGCCCGGCTTTGCTACACTTCCGCTACCCGGAGTTGAACCTGCATTAATGGATGATGACGGTCAGGAAATTGAAGGAAATGGTGTGCAAGGTAATTTAGTCATCAAGCAGCCATGGCCGGGTATGACACGTGGAATTTGGGGCAATCAAGAGCGCTATATGGAAACTTATTTTGAGGATTATCCCGGCTACTATTTTACCGGTGACGGCTGCCGACGTGATGAGGAAGGATACTATCGTATCACCGGCCGAGTTGATGATGTGCTGAATGTCTCTGGTCACAGATTAGGAACAGCGGAGATCGAAAATGCCATTGATGAACATCCCAAAGTGGTAGAGGCTGCGATCGTCGGATATCCACATGATGTAAAAGGAGAAGGAATTTTTGCTTTTATGACCTGCGAAGATGGGGTTAAAAAAGAGCCGGAGGACTTTAAGCAGGAAATTCATGATCTGGTATCGAAAATTATTAGTCCAATAGCCAAACCGGATAAAATTCAGATTGTGGATGGGTTGCCCAAGACCAGATCTGGAAAGATTATGCGGCGTATCCTGCGGAAGGTAGCAGCCGGAGAAACCGATGATATGGGTGATACCTCAACGTTACTTGATCCAAGTGTAGTTGATGATATTATCGATGGAAAAGCCTATTGATAATTGTTGATGAATTCGAATACAAAGGACACATCATTATGTTGGTGTGTCCTTTTTTATATGGTTAGCAGGGAGCCAACAATAAAAAGTAAGATACTTATGACCAAGAGTACCAGGCGAAAGCGGGTTCGCATCATTACGGGATGAAAAAAGAGGCCATAGGTTAAGGGCTGATCTACGAGCCAATCATAGTAGTGATGTCGATGAGCTTCGCCCAAAGCCATTGTTACGTGCCCATGAAGAATTGTAATCATGAATGGGATAGAAAAAAGACAACAACCCGCGAAAATGATAAATTGTTCAATTCCCGATAAATTTGCTAAATACCAGTAGGGCCATGCAAAAAGTACGAAAAAAGGGACGCTCAGCAACCAGTTGATGATGCTAATGCGTTTAAAATTTTTAGGGCTGAGTTCCTGATTCATAATAAGTTTCCGTCAGATTATTTGCTTCTTCTTTTTTAAAAGAAGGGGTTTCCCATATATGGATATACCAGTAAATAGGTATTGCAATTCCATAAGCAAGAAACACAATAGCGATCCAAAGGATTCGTTTTTCATTATCTAAAAAGGAATTTTGAATAATATGGACGATGTAAAAAACGAATAATCCGAGAGCAAGGAGACCTACTACAAATACATAAGGGAGTAGATAGCTAAGATATGAAAACAACATCATAGGTATTTCGGGCTCTTGAGAGAAAACCATGGAGAAAAAATTGGAAATGATAAGACCAAGCACGGTTATAACAAAAAGCAGGGGAATAAATGTCAGAATTCCCAGTATAATTTTTGCAGGCTTGTTTAAACTCATATAGAAGTTTTTTTAAATTTGGCTGGCAATAAGCATCTCAATTTCGCGGTAGGGCATATCAAATATTTTGGAAAGTGATTTTTTGGTGAGATGTTTTTTATAGACATAGGTGCCATTGCGCAGCGCGGTGTTGGTCCACAGACATTCCCGAACTCCACCCGCGTCACCAATTGCTAAAAGATAAGGGACAATCACGTTGTTGAGGGCATAAGTCGCCGTACGAGCTACATTAGATGGAATGTTTGGAACACAGTAATGAATAACATCGTGTTTCATAAAGGTCGGCTTGGAATGGGTCGTAGCCTGACTGGTGGCAATACATCCTCCTTGATCGATTACCGTATCCACGATAACGCTGCCCGGTTTCATGGAGGTAACCATCGGTTCGGTGACCAGACATGGAGCACGCTCTCCTTCAAACATAGCGGCACCGATCACGACATCAGCCGATTGGATGGCCGACGATAAGTATTGATAGTTTGCTGTGGCTGTAATAATGCGGCGGTCGAGGGCATTTTCTAAGTGACGGAGCCGCGCCAAGTCGTTATCCATTACAAAAACCTGAGCGCCATATCCCAGCGCCGTACGCGCTGCATATTCTGCAGTAATTCCAGCTCCCAAAATAAGTACCGTAGCTGGAGGAATGCCCGATATTCCGCCCAACATAATGCCTTGGCCACCTTCATTTTTTTCGAGATAGTGTGCCCCAATTTGCACCGACATTGATCCCGTTATTTCGTGCATCATGCGCACAATAGGAAACTCCTTGTCATCGCCTTTAATAAATTCAAAGCCAATTGCAGTAATATTTTTTTTGATCAACAGGTCAATAAACTCTTCGGTTGCATTACCTAAGTGAAGTGCGGACAGTAATGTTTGATCCTGTTCAAGAAGTTCCAGTTCTGATTCCGACGGTGGGGCTACCTTAACGATCATATCTGACTTTTGGTAGACTTCATCAATACTGAATGCAATTTCAGCATCAGCATCAGCGAATTCATCATCCGTAAAATTTGCCTCTTCTCCGGCATCCTGCTCTATAAAAACTTCATGTCCGTTGGCCGTTAATACGGATACCCCTCCCGGCGTTAAGCATAATCGTCGTTCGTCGTTGGAGACTTCCCTTGGGACCCCTATCTTTAGGGAGATATTGGATTGCGATTTCATCAGTCGCTTTTCAAGCGTCTGTATGCCAATTTGTTCCGTTTCCAGGGGATTGATATCCATATTGAGTTGTTTAGGGCTAAGTATTAACGGTTAATTTAATCTACCTGTTGACGCTAAGCAAAAAGACAAAATAATATATTATGAAACCCTCGGGGTTTAGCATAAGGTACTAGATTCTTTATATACTACAATCTGTGAAACCCCAAAGGTTTTTTAAAAACTAAAATATGAGTATACGACCAAAGAAAAGTTTAGGACAGCATTTTTTAACGGATGAAAATATCATTGAAAAAATTACTGATTCCATTTCCGCCAAAGAGGGAGAACGGGTTATCGAAATTGGTCCCGGTACGGGAGCATTGACAGGTGCGTTGTTAAAGCGGTATGAAGATGTGGTTGCCGTGGAGTTAGATCAGCGGGCAATAGAGGTATTGGAGCAAAAGTTTGATGATTTGGAAATCCATCACGAAAACGTGTTGGATATTAATTGGGAGGAGCTTTCTATCGGAAAAGAAAAAACGCACGTGGTTGGGAACCTACCTTATTACATCACCAGCCAGATTTTGTTTTCACTTCTCGAAAATCGCCACTTACTGGCAGATGCTTTGCTGATGATGCAGAAAGAAGTGGCTGAGCGTTTAGTGGCTGATATCAGAACGAAAGATTATGGTATCCTGAGTGTACAAACGCAGCTGATGTGCACGCCCGAAATTCTGTTCCCCGTATCGCGACACTGTTTTAGTCCGCAACCCAATGTGGAAAGTGCCATTGTAAAGCTGACTTTTGATAAGGGCGACTTAAATTGCTCGGATAAAAATTTAAAAACCGTAGTGCGTACCGCCTTTAATCAGCGGCGTAAAAAGTTGAGCAATGCACTAAAGCCGGTCGTCAGTAAAGATAAGCAGCCCAATGGCTTCGACTTTGACAAGCGGGCGGAGGCTTGGGAACCATCCGAATATGAAAAGTTGACAGCACGACTGGTCGAAGATGGCATTTTGACCTGAAATTTCGACTAATACTAAATCAGTTTTTAACCCTAAATATTAAGATTGGCTTATTAGGGCTGATTTTAAGCGTTTTGGCTGCTTTTTAGAATTAATTTCCCATCCCCGAAAAGTTTGGTATAGAACTTGCTCACCTTATACCCTGTTGATCTGGAGCGATTTTGACAGGAAAGTTTTCAAAAGTATTAATAGCAGCGTTGCTGCATTTAAGAGTTTCAAATTTCAACTAATAACTAAAATTAGGAGTCATACTTATGGCTAAATCTAAAATTACACCGTTAAGCGATCGTGTTCTGGTTCAGCCAGCACCTGCGGAAGAGAAGACTGAATCCGGAATCATTATTCCTGATTCTGCAAAAGAAAAACCTCAGGAAGGAACTGTAGTTGCTGCAGGTCCTGGCAAGGTAGAAAACGGTAACAAGATTGACATGTCGGTAGCAGAAGGCGACAAAGTGCTTTATGGAAAGTATTCTGGCACTGAAGTTACGCTGGATGGCGAAGAGTATCTGATTATGAGAGAATCCGACATTCTTGGAATCGTTGATTAACGCAATTCTTTTAACATTTTTTCAAACACAAACTCAAAAAATTAAATAGGCAATTATGTCTGCAAAATTAGTTCATTACGATATGGAAGCGCGCGATGCGCTCAAGCAAGGCGTTGACAAGCTTGCGAATGCTGTCAAGGTCACCTTGGGACCGCGTGGACGAAACGTAGTAATCGAAAAATCATTTGGAGCACCAACGGTAACGAAAGATGGTGTTACGGTAGCTAAAGAGATTGAGCTGTCCAATAAACGACAAAATATGGGCGCTCAGATGGTGAAGGAAGTTGCTTCTAAAACCAGTGACAATGCTGGTGACGGAACAACGACGGCTACTGTTCTAGCACAGTCCATCATTCAAACCGGACTGAAGAACGTTACAGCCGGTGCTAATCCGATGGAATTGAAGAGAGGCATCGACAAAGCTGTTAAAGCTGTTGTTGCTGAGCTCCGTAACATGACGAAGCCAGTTGGTGACAGTCTTGATAGTATTAAGCAAATTGGTACGATTTCTGCCAATGGCGACGAAGAAATTGGCCAGAACATTGCGGATGCAATGGAAAAAGTTGGTCAAGACGGTGTTATCACTGTTGAAGAAGCCAAAGGTACTGAAACCTATCTTGAGACGGTTGAAGGTATGCAGTTCGACCGCGGATATCTGTCACCTTATTTTGTGACTGATTCCGAAAACATGGTAGCAGAAATGGAAGAGCCTTACATCCTGATCTTCGACAAGAAGATTAGCAATATGAAGGATCTGCTTCCTATCCTTGAAAAAGTAATTCAAACTGGTAAGCCGCTGCTTATCATCGCTGAAGATATCGAAGGCGAAGCACTGGCTACATTGGTTGTTAACAAGCTGCGCGGATCGCTCAAGATTGCCGCTGTTAAGGCGCCTGGATTTGGCGATCGTCGTAAGCAGATGTTGGAAGACATCGCGAT
>JBEPWP010000133.1:0-5460 GCA_041642355.1 Fodinibius sp.
TCGTCCACAAATGATATGGGACTGGGAGCAGGAGCAGCAGAAGTTGCATGCCAAAAATGTGGAAGCGGAAAAATGGCAGTCCCGATTGTGGAGGATGCTTTACAATTATTGGGATGATAACCACAATCATCTGCACCGTGCTCGGTTACAGTATCAACTTTGGGATGCTATCGATAATGGCAATCTTACAAAGGAAGATCTCCCCGACCGCATTTCAGTATTTGGCGTTTCCTCTGTTTCTCCTGCTTTTATCAAAACGATGACTGAACTCTCGAAACTGACAAAGGTCTATTTTTATCATCTTTCCGTTGATCCCGGAATTAAAGAAAGTGAGCAGTTCAACAATCCATTGCTGCAGTCATTAGGGCAGGAAGGGGCGAATTTTATGTCCCTGTTTTCGGACTATACGAATGTTGATGTTGAATTTGTTGGTGACACAAAGCGATCTAAACAGTCTTTATTTACGGCTATTCAGTCTGATTTGAGAAATGATGATTCCTGGTCTAGGCACAAGTTAGAAGTGCCGCCTTCTGATCAAACAATACAGGTACATAACTGCCACAGCCCAATGCGTGAAATTGAAGTGCTTTATGATCAATTATTGGCATTACTTGATGAAAACCCGGAGTTAAGTCCGGATGAAATCCTGATTATGACTCCCGATATTGAAACACACGCCCCGTTTGTTGAAGCTGTTTTTGGCAGCCCGGATGAAGGTCAACCAGAGATTCCATTTTCAATTGCAGATCGTAGCATAAGTGGTAATCGGCCTGCTATCGAAACATTTCTAAATCTTCTAAAGGTTGTTGATAGTCGGTTTAAAGTCACTGATGTCCTTGATTTACTTGACAGTGATCCTATCCAGGAGGCGTTTCATTTTACGGATGACGAGTTGAACCGTATCGAACAGTGGGTGGATGAAAATAAAATTCGATGGGGAATCGATGGACAGGAAAAGAAGAATTTGGATCTGCCGGAAAGTGATCATTTTACGTGGCGATCAGGGCTCCGACGAATCCTTTTGGGATATGCTATGCGCCCATCTGAGGATCAACTTTACGACGATATTTATGCTTATAATGAGATCGAAACGTCGGATGATGCTGGGCTGGCCGGAAAGATATCTTTTTTTCTAAACGAATTGTTTAAGATCTCCAGACGTGCAGACAGATCTCACAATCCGGAAGAATGGAAAGAGTTGTTAAATAATATTGTTGATACCTTTCTGCCAGAAACCCGGGAATATTTCTGGGAAATTAATAATATCAGGGAAGGTTTTAACGATTTATCTGAACATGCAGCCTTAGCCAAATATGATCATCCTATATCGTTTTCGGTGTTGCGACGCTGGCTTGCGGATCTGTTACAGCAGCAAGCTACGGGCGGTGGACGTTTGGGGCGTGGTGTTACATTTAGTTCACTTATGCCAATGCGGAGTATCCCATTCAAGGTAATTGGGATGATTGGGATGAATGAGGGAGCGTTTCCCCGTTCTAAAATCCCCATCGAATTTGATCTGATGCATCTCGATCCCCAGCTTGGAGATCCGGTTCAATCCGAAGAAGATCGATACCTGTTTTTGGAAAATTTACTCTCTGCTCGATCTCATCTTTATTTCAGTTATGTGGGACAGAGTAACCGTCAGGATACTGATTTCCCACCATCGGTAATACTCAGTGAATTTATTGATTATCTGGAAGAAGGTTACAACATAAATCCAGATGATATAACTACAAAGCATCGCTTACAGCCATTTAGTCAACAATATTTTATCAATAATGATTACTTTAGCTATTCCCAAACCCGTAGAAAAATAAGCGAGTGGGTACAGTCATCTGATAAAGATAGCACCGATTTTTTTGATGAACCACTTCCTGAACCCGATGAGGAGTGGAACCAGCTTACAGTAACAGATTTAATCTCTTTTTTTCAGTACCCGTCCAAGTATTTGTTGCGGAATCGACTGGGCATTTACCTGCGGGATGAAGATATATTGACCGATGATCGTGAGCCTTTTGAACTGGATAATCTATCTGGTTATCAGGTGAAGCAGGAGCTGCTGGATCGTTTTTTAAAAGAAAAATCGCTAGAAGAGTATCACAAAGTGATGAAAGCGCGCGATATGCTACCTGAGGGATGGACCGGAGAACAGGAGTATCGGCAGCAGGTTAAAGAAGTAGAGGCGTTTGGTGAGGAAATACAACTTCGTCTGAACGATCAGCCGCTGGATGATATCGAAGTAGATCTTGAAATTAATGGAGTCCGGATTTTAGGCAAGCTGGAGAATATTTATCAGCTTGCACAGATCAATTATCGTTTAGGTAAAGCCAAGCCCAAATATGTAACAGAATTTTGGATACGTCACTTGCTTTTGCAGTTAGCCAAACCCAGCGGACATCCTGGCAAAAGCAACTATTTTAGTTGGGATGATGGTTCTTTTGAAGAAATGTATTTACCCGCAATTGATGATGCTGAGACTATCCTTGCAGATCTGATGGAGCTTTATTGGCAAGGATTATCTAGCCCGCTTAAGCTATTTTGCAAGTCATCTTACAAATTTGGAGAAGAGGTTTACAACAAGGGTAAAGATAATGAACAAGGGATTAGGAGTGCACAAAATAAGTGGGAGGCCAGTAGTTTTAGAGGAAATTATTATCCCGGTGAAGGCGATGATCCGTACTATAAATTAGTGATGGACGGAAAAGAACCTTTTGACGAGAAGTTTATAGCTATCGCTGAACGAGTATGGGCGCCGTATTTTGAGGTTTTAAATCAGGAGGGAGCTTAATATGGAAGAGATGAAGCTGTTAAAACCTTTTGATATCGATTTGTCGGGAGTTAACCTGGTGGAAGCTAGCGCTGGGACTGGGAAAACGTATAACATTACGTCGCTGTATATTCGAGCTCTTATAGAGCAAGATATTCCGGTGGGGAAAATTTTGGTTGTTACTTATACTGAGGCAGCTACCAAAGAGCTTAAGGATCGCCTGCTGAGTCGCATTCGTGAGTCAATTGAGGTGTTAAAATCTGGGCGGGTAGATAAAAAATCCGATGATTTTTTACAGAATCTGTTAACAAATGTTGGAAATTCCCAAAAGGCCGTGGGAAAACTCGAGCGGGCTGTCCGCATGTTTGATGAGGCCTCAATTTATACGATCCACGGATTTTGTTACCAAGCACTGCAGGAACAGGCATTTGAAAGTCGCGCCATGTATGATGCGGAGATGATTGGTGATGACAAGGAGCTGGTGCAGGAAGCCGTAGACGATTATTGGAGAAGCTGGGTGGCAGAGATTTTCCAGAATCCACAAAAAGAGCCTTTGCTAAAACTGCTGATTGATAAGGGAATTAGCCCTGATTCGCTGGCCAACGAGGTCAAAGACTATATCGGAAAACCTTATTTAAAAATTCTTCCTGAAAATACAAGTATTGATAAATTGGAAGACCGGTTGCTGCAGCTAGAGGAGCTTCATGATGAAATGAAAGTTATCTGGGATAATGAGCGATCAAAACTTTTGTCCTTGTTGAGCAGGGATGAAATGAGCAACTATCGGTCGAATTGGCTGACAAGCTGGTTCGGGAAAATGGATGACATTTTCTATTCGGATACTGCGACTGTCAATGTTTTTGATAAGTTTGAGCGTTTTATTCAAAGCTATATTAATAGGAGCTTGAAAAAGAATGCCGTTAAGAAGGGGATAGAGCCGCCTCAGCACAAGTTTTTTTCATTAGCTGATAAATATTGGGAAATTGCTCAGTTGCTGAAGCATTATGATGTACATTTCAAAAAAGAACTGTTGGAATTTCTGCGCGAGGAGCTTGATCAAAAGAAGGAGGAGCTACAGGTGCTTTCGTATGATGATCTGCTACTTCGACTTCGAAACGCCCTGTTGGATGGTGAGCGTGGAGCGCGATTAGCTTCAAAACTGCGGCAGAAATATCCTATAGCGTTGGTTGACGAATTTCAGGATACGGATCCCAATCAATACGATATTTTTCGGACGGTTTATAAGGATTCGGATGCTGTATTATTTATGATTGGGGATCCCAAACAGTCAATTTATGGGTTTCGCGGAGCCGATATTTATTCATATATCAAAGCTCGTGATGATGCTCCTAAGAAAAATCGGTATTACTTGGATCGTAACTTTCGATCTACCCCAGAATTACTAGAGGCGTTGAACGCTTTCTGGGGACAACACGACCGTCCTTTTGTGGTTGATGGTGATATCGAGTACAAAAGGGTGAGGTCGGGCAGAGATGAGAATGAATATAAGTCGCTGACAGAATTTGGAGAGGAACGCCCGCCTATCCGGTTTCGAAGTCTATGGGAGCGGGGACAGGAGGCTTATAAAAAACCTGATGCCCGACAAAAGGCAGCTCAGGATACGGCAAAAGAGATTTTTCGACTGTTGGAAGGAGGGGGAGATGGTAAGGTTAAAATTGGCGATGATCCCGTTGAGGCAAAAGATATTGCTGTGTTGGTGCGAAAGCACAAGCAAGCCAATTTGGTGAGTGAGGCCTTGCAAGGGCTTGGGATTAAAAGTGTTCGTCACAGTGATCAAAGTGTTTTTGGAAGTGATGAAGCAGCTCACCTTGAACAGTTACTGAAAGCTGTGGCCGAACCGGGCAATGAGACGCTGATCAAAACAGCATTATCACTTCCGCTGGTAGATTATTCTGCTACTCAATTATTTGCTATTGAAGAAGATGATGATACCTGGCCTCAATTGCTCCAACAGTTTTCGGACTGGCATAAGATGTGGATTGATCAGGGCTTTTCTGCGATGTATCGATCACTGTTAAAGGCTTTGGGAATTCAGGAGCATGTAATAAAATATAATGATGGTGAGCGCCGGTTGACTAACCTATTGCATCTGGGAGAATTGCTCGAGGAAGAGTCGAGGAAGCAAAGAGAGGGTCCGCGTAGCTTATTGCACTGGCTGTCTCGCAAGAGGCAGGATATGAGCCAAAATAATCGGGATGAGGAACAGATGCGCCTGGAAAGTGATGAAGCGTTGGTAAAGGTCGTGACCATGCATAAAAGTAAAGGGCTGCAATATCCTATCGTATTTTGCCCTTTTTTATGGGATGGGCCAAAAATAGAAAAGAATGGGCGTCCGCTTACATACCATCAGCCCAATCAACCAGAAACCGCGTATCTGGATTTAAGTGGTAAGGATGGAGCCGAAAGACCCGAAAAACGATTTTATCACCACAAGGAAGAGCTGGCAGAAAGTCTTCGATTAGCTTACGTAGCAATGACACGTGCCGAACATTGCCTGTATTTGTCATGGGCTTATGCCAGCGATACTGAGTTTTCATCATTGGCTTATTTGCTACAGGATCCCGAACAGGCCGAAGCTATTTTAAAGGCAAAAGTTAATTATGGGGAGTCGGTAGATTGGTCTGAGGATGAGATGCATGATATCCTTGAAAATATTTGTGAACAAAATAATC
>JBEPWP010000134.1:0-5397 GCA_041642355.1 Fodinibius sp.
AGTCACGCATTTACTACCGATGCTCAGGGACAGTATCTTACGTCTGCTGCAAATGAGTCTGTCAGTAAATCATTTTACTCGGTCAGCAAGTATTCTGATCGTATTTCGGAGCTGCAGGGAATCATTTCAGTTGATGTTGAGCAGGCCCCGATACGAGAAGTACTAGAAAACATCGTATCGAAAGCAGATCTTGGGATAGCTTATAATGCTGAACTGTTATCGTTGGGTCAATCGATATCGGTTGACATACAAAAGGTGACGGTAGCTGAGGCTTTGCAAAAAGTACTTAAGAATACGCCATATGAGGCTGCCATTTCTAAAACACGAGAAATTGTATTACGAGATCGTTCAGAACCGCAACCTCTGTTAATACAGTTTCAGCAAGAAATTTCTGGTACGGTAACAGATGCGGAGACTGGTGATCCGCTGCCCGGCGTTAACGTTATGGTACCCAATACAACGGTTGGAACATCAACTAATGAAAATGGTGAGTATTCCATTACAGCCCCTGATAATGCTGATAGTTTGGCATTTTCTTTTATTGGATATCAGGAGCACGTTGTTCCCATAAATGGACGAAGTACGATAAATGTACAATTGCAATCTGAGGTACAATCACTTGGAGATGATGTGGTAGTAACCGCATTGGGAATTACACGTGATGAGCGTTCTATTGGATATTCCTCTCAAGAAGTGGGAGGCGATGATCTTACATATTCCCAAGATCAAAATGTGATTGGTTCCCTGTCAGGTAAAATTGCAGGAGTTCAAATTTCGGGGTCTTCCGGTGCAAGTATGGGAGGTACGCAGACGATTAAAATTCGTGGCGTTAATTCTTTAAGCGGTGAAGGTCAGCCGTTAATTGTCGTTGATGGGACTCCAATTTCTAACCAAAATTTTGCTGGCAGCGGTGGAGCCGATTTTGGTAATTTGGCACAGGATGTCAATCCGAATGATATAGAATCAGTGAATGTGCTCAAAGGACCAGCTGCTTCTGCTTTGTATGGTATCCGCGGCCAATATGGTGTTGTAATGATTACAACAAAGAGCGGTTCCGGGGAAAGAGACTTTTCTGTGGATTTTAATTCCAGCTTTGAAGTACAGAAAGCTGCGAATTTCATGGACTATCAAAATAAATATGGTGCCGGTTATAAACTGGATTTTAATACCCTTAGCAATGGCGATCCATACGTAGCAACAAACTGGGATGAAAGTTGGGGCCCCAGAATGGATGGCACTATGGTCCGAGAATTCTTTAGCTTTTATCCTCAAGATCCACGTTATGGAGAGCTAACACCTTTTGAACCACAACCGGATAATGTGAAAAACTTTTTTGAAACTGGGTTCAAATCGAACCAGGGAATTAGCATTTCTGGAAGTAGTGAAAATAGTAATTACCGGTTGAGTTTTAACGATTCCAGAACCGAAGGGGTTTATCCTAACACTTGGCACAAAAGAAATAACCTTGGAGCCAGTGTTACAACAGACGTGAGTGAAGACTGGACATTTTCAACAAATATTAACTATGCCCGAAATAGTGGACAACGTCCACCGCAGGGGTATGGTTATGGGTCTCAATATTTTAGGCAATGGTTCCAGCGTAATGTGAGTATGGAAGAATTAAAGGACTATAAGTATGCTGATGGTACTATAAAGCATTGGAATATTGGGGTACCGTCACCCGGTGAGACGCCCGATCCCGCTTATTGGTCAAACCCTTATTTCTTGGCTAACGAAAATGAAACGCGGGATGATCGTAACCGTGTATTTGGCGATTTTAGTGTAGAGTACAATGTGATTCCCGAGTTGACATTAAAAGCTTCAGCGCGAGGCGATGTTTATGTACAACACATTGAATGGAAGTCAGCTGTAGGTGGGGTGGGTACTCCCGGTTATACAGTAGGTAAGTACGAAAATCGAGAAATGAACTATGATATCTCTGCACAGTATACCAACAGTTGGGATAAATTTTCTGTCGACGCTACTCTCGGAGGAAATATCTATGATCGTAATTACTCTTATCTTAACCAATCAACCGTAGGTGGGCTATCAACACCGGGCTATTACAATATTGCAGCCTCGGTCGATCGTCCCGACAATACGTCTTATGAACTAGAGAAGGAGATATACAGTGCTTACGGATTACTTTCACTAGGATATGATGAAACGTACTTTGTGGATCTAAGTCTACGAAATGATAAATCATCCACACTGCCAGAGGATAACAATTCATACTGGTATCCGTCAGTTTCTGGTAGTTTTGTGTTTAGTGAACTTATTGATTGGGATCCATTAACATTTGGTAAAGTCCGGTTAAGTTATGCTCAGGCAGGTTCAGATTTGGACCCATACCAGACCACCTCTGTGTATAGCATTGGTACCGTTTATGATGGTACAAATACCTTATCAGTACCAAATAATCTCAATAATCCCGAGATTGAACCCTCATTTTCACACTCATATGAAGGTGGCTTTGATTTAAGTTTCTTTGGTCGTTTGAAGCTTAACTTTACCTATTATGAACAGCAAAATGAAAATCAGATCATTCCGCTCGAAATTTCAGGAACAAGCGGATATAGCTCTGCAGTTATTAATGCTGGATTGATCGAAAACAAAGGAATTGAGGTAGCTCTTTCCGGAACTCCCATTGAGTCGAGAGATTTCATGTGGGATTCGAAGTTTAACTTGGGAAGAAATCAAAACGAAGTTGTTGAGCTTCATCCCGATATTGATTTATACGAACATGGAAGTCATGTTTATTCGGGTACTGAAAGTTATTTGAATTCCTATGAAGGTGAAGAGTACGGTGCTCTGGTAGGTCAAGCTTATCAGCGTGATGAAGAGACTGGTAAAATTTTATTGGATGACAATAACTTACCAATGTGGACGGATGCGACCCATAATTTTGGAAGTGTTCTTCCTGAATTTACCGGTGGTTTCCAAAACACATTTAATTACAAAAACTTTAGCCTTGCTACGATGATTAGCTTCCAGTCTGGCGGACAGTTCTTTAGCTGGTCGCGAATGTTGGCTCACAAAACAGGTCTGGCACCGGCAACGGCTGCTGTTAATGATCGTGGTAATAATGTTCGCGATCCTGTTGCAGAAGGTGGTGGTGTGTATGTAGAAGGTATTTCTGCCTCTTCTGGCCAAGAAGTTTCTACGTATGTAAATGCGCGTGACTATTACAGAGGCGTCCTCGGTGATGATATTTACGAAGATTGGGTTACCGATGCATCGTATATCAAACTGAGCGAAGTTAAATTTGGATATACGTTTGGCAACAATTTGATGGAAAGATTGCCCATTCGTTCAGCTGAAGTTGCTGTGTATGCCAAAAATCCGGCCATGATATGGCAGGCTGCACCTAAAGGATTGGATCCTTCAGAGCTTTCAACAGGAAGTCAGGATATGACCTGGACAGAGACTGGACAGTTGAACACCGTCCGCACATTCGGCTTGAACTTAAGCTTAACTTTCTAAGAGTATAACTATGAAGAAACTAATTTTATCCATAACGGTTATTGCATTTCTGGTTAGCAGCTGTGAAATAGCAAGTTTTGATGACGACATAAATAAAAATCCTAATTTACCTAGCGAAGCTGAATCTTCTCAGCTCATTGCCAATGCGATGCTTTCGCTGCCATCATTGAGCTCTTCACCACAGGGAGAGTACAATGCACAGTATCTATCGGAGATTATTTACATTGATGATTCCCTATATCCCGAAAGTACAACCAGTTTTTACTGGCTGTACCAGGGACCGCTGATGAATCTCCAAACAGCAATTGACAATACTAATAACGCTAACGAAGCGGCTGTTGCCAAGATCCTTAAAGCCTATTATTTCTGGCATATGACGGATCGTTGGGGAGATATCCCTTATTCTGAAGCGTTAAACGGGACCGATGATTTTACTCCTACCTATGATACACAAGAAGCAATTTATGATAGCCTCTTTACATTGCTAAAAGAAGCGAGGAATCAGCTCGAAGTTAGTGGTGGGCTTTCCAACGATATCATGTATGATGGTGATATCGAAAAGTGGAGAAAGTTCGGTAACACTGTTCGTATGCTGATGGCACTTCGTCTTTCTGAGGTAGATGAAGCATGGGCAGAAGATGAGTTTACCAATGCTATGGATGATGGAGTCATGACATCAAATGATGATAACTTTGTATTCCAACATCTTGCTGACGAAAACAATGAGAACTACTGGTATGACCAGATCATACGGCAATCTCGTGTATGGTGGGCACTACCTGTGAGAGTAATCGATATGATGGAACCGTATGATGATCCAAGACTCTCAGTTTATGGGGAGGAGGCTGCAAGTACTGGTGATTATACTGGTTTGCCATATGGTAACCCAAATGATGTTGAAGCCGATGATTACTCATTGTTGGGAACAGATATCTACGAACAGGATGCTCCTGTTTATCTAGTTACATATGCACAAGCCAAGTTTGCATTGGCAGAGGCGGCTGAGCGTGGTTGGACTACGGACACTCCCGGTACTCATTACAATGAAGCTATTGAAGCTTCAATTGTACAGTGGACGGGGAGCGATGACGGAGTTCAGGGTTACCTCTCAGAACCAGATATTGTTTATAGTCCTACCACAGAAGAAGAGGGAATAGAGCAAATTTCGGAGCAACGGTATCTGCACTTGTTCATGCATGGATACGAAGCTTGGGCAGAATATCGCCGTACCGGATATCCTGATAATATGGTAAATCCACAAGGCAGAGATGTGCCGTTGCGACAGGCTTATACAACTGATGAGGAGTTGAACAATACCGAAAATTATCAGGAGGCTGTTGACCGTCAATTTGGTGGTGATAACTCAATTTACGGGCGACTCTGGTGGGATGTAGAATAATCCATAACCTGATGAACACTATTTGGTAATTATAAAACTGCATAAATTGACAAAAAGGCACAGGAATTTATTATCCCCTGTGCCTTTTATATGTCATCAATATTCATGTAAAAGATTTCACACAATGAAAAACCGACATTTATTTTCACTAATAATTGTATTTCTGTTTGTCTCGTTTGTGGGATGCAGTTCATCCCAAAAGCAGGATGTACAACAAAAAATTACGACCACTGCAGAACACTTTGCACCTGATAGCAGGGTGGCATTATTTGATGTAAAAGCAAAATCAAATAGTGGAGAATGGATCCTAAAGGGTGAAACGAATCTTCCTGAAGCGAAATCTGCTCTACAGGATTCACTATCGGCAATAGGCGTAACAACGGTTGATAGTATTAATGTGCTTCCAGATGATGGTCTTGAGGGTAAAACGCTGGGAATTATTAACAATTCTGTTGCTAATCTCCGATCTCGACCATCACATCCCGCACAGTTGGTTACTCAAGCGACGTTGGGGA
>JBEPWP010000135.1:0-5357 GCA_041642355.1 Fodinibius sp.
CATTGGGCCAGTCGGGTTCTTCCATCTGCTTCCATTTTTCGAAAGCTTGCAGACGGAATTCAAGCACCCATTCCGGTTCATCTTTACGACGAGAAATTTCTCGAATGATATCTTCATTGATACCTTTAGGAAAGTCTTCATATTCCACATCGGTGGTAAAACCATACTTATACTCACCACCAACCATGGATTCTAACGCTTCAGTTTCACTCATAAGAAATTATTGCGGTAAATTTTACGATTTCAGCACTTTAATTTTAAAACTGCATCGGATGATACAACGTTCGAATATGGATTTAGATCAGTTCTAGTTAGGTCCATAAGTAACGTTTATGCAACTTGCTTTTACAGAGCCTTAAATATAAGCATTATTGGATGTAACTTAAACTTTATTCGGACTGAAAAATTTGTCCCATTGTTACCTTTTTACTTCGCTATAAAGATCGTATACCTCTCCGATGATTACTAATCGATAGTTGCTATTGCTGGGATAAGTAGTATTTATAGGATTTGAATTACTACTCTCCCATCAAAATAGCGACACAGGCAGCGTTGACGATATCTTGCCAAGTGCATCCACGAGAAAGATCCATCATAGGTTTTGCAATGCCTTGTAAAATAGGTCCTGTAGCTGAAGCTCCTGCAAGACGTTCTGTTATTTTATAGGCGATATTTCCTGCATCAAGATTTGGAAAAATAAAAACGTTTCCCCGCCCTTTGAGTGGCGACTCGGGGGCCTTTCGCTCGGCCACATGGGGAACAAAGGCTGCATCAAATTGTAACTCACCATCTATAGTCAACTCTGGGACTTTTTGCTGGATAAGTTTCGTAGCTTCTACTACTAACTCAGTACGTTCGTGTTTGGCACTACCCTTGGTTGAAAAAGAAAGCATGGCCACCTTGGGTTTTTCTCCGGTCAAACGTTGGTGGGTTCGGGCAGATTCTATAGCAATATCAGCTAACTGCTCGGCATCGGGATATGGAACAACGCCACAGTCTGCATATGTAAGAGGTGGCTTATTTTCGAGTGCCATCAAAAAAGTGCTAGAAACGGTATTGTTGCCCTCACGCAGCCCAATACTGTGAATAGCAGCTCGAATAACCTCTCCCGTAGTAGTTAAAGATCCGCCAACAGCTGCATCTGCCACTCCCGTAGCTACCATGGTCGCTGCCAGATAAAGGGGATCATTAAGCATCTCTTTAGCTTCTTTGCGAGAAATTCCTTTATGCTTTCTTCTGTTATATAAATGGTCTACCAAATAACTTTTGTTGAGATCATCATTTACAAAAAAAGCAGATAATTCCGTTGCAAATTTCTCTAGGCTTACATTGCTGTCAAAAATCTGATCTTTATCCCCCAAAAGAAATACTTCACAAATGTTTTTATCTGTTAAATACGAAGCTGCTTCTAACACGCGAGGATCCTTGGCTTCGGGAAAAACGACCTTTTTATTCTTTAATGAAGCCCGGTTACGAATTTTCCGGATAATTTCTATATCCATAATGATACCTAGTAGTTATATCAAAAGTGAGATTGCAATAACAGCCGTTGCAATACCAATCCATTGCTTTGTAGTTACTCTGTCATTCCAAATTAGGAGTCCTAAAAAAGTACCTCCCAAGACATTTAAAATATTTACTATGGGGTAAGCAATAGATCCGCTTATGCCGCCAAGAGCATAAATTAAAAAGATTGAAGAATATAAGTTAGGGATGCCGATCGTGGCTCCCAATAGCATTTCTTTTTTTGTAATTAGCGGCCCCTTTCTAAACAAGCTGACAATCAATCCAATAACAAAAGCCCCTAAAAATACGAGTCCCATAAAGGTAAGCTCATTTAGATTAGTACTAAACTCTTCTTCATAAATTTTGAGGGATGCGTCCGCAAATCCAGACAAAACGAAGATTAAAATTAGCAACCAAGATGCACTTATAGAACCAATTTTGATATCATTCTTTTTTGGGATAAGTAATAGCATAGCTCCAAATACCCCGATCATTCCGACTATTTTAAGTCCATTTAAATATTCTGAATACCAATAGATCGAAGTGAGAACCGGTATAAGTAAAGATAATCGCATAGCCGCAATAGTGATCCCCACTCCATTGGTGTGCACCGACTTGCTGTAAGTAACAAAATTTCCAATAAAGAAGGCACCAACGACGATACAAAAGAATAGGAGTACTGATGAATGGCTAACAAAAGTAGAAGTAAGGTCACCCTTATATCCTACCAAAAAAGCAAAAATAGCTGCTACGATATAGTTAACAGTAAGCGTATTTAACGTTCGCAGGTTTTGGCTTTCGGTTACTTTTAGCAGATGGGCAATGGTAAGCGAACATGCCGAACTTAATACCAAAAACACATAGGCCATTATTCTCCTGCCAAATTAATTTGGGTGTTTCCAAGTAAGAGTGGGTCTTGAGGGCGATCATAAATTTTACGAGAAGTGTAGGAAACATTGCGCTCAAGATACTGATAGATATCTGAAAGTACTGTCCTACGTTGTTGCAGTGCTTTGGCAAAAAAATATGGAAAGATATGGTGTTTCTTGTCTTCCCCATCCTCCGACATATATAACATGGAAGCATTATTTAGCTGAGAACCCATTAATACAGCATTATCTGGGTTTTGAGAAAGTAGCGACGAGGTGCTGCGCTCAATTATCTCTTGCATCTCATTTTCAGAATATGATTTACCATCATTGGCAGAATTGAAATCGATATCACTTAATACTACTGTTTTTTGTGATGGAATATTAGCGATACTCCTGTATAGCTCGGAAATTGCTATTGTGGATTGGGACTTATTTTCAGTTGGTACCGTTAAATATTGTAATGCAGGTTGTCCATTTTCTTGTACTCTAGCATATCCGCTGAGAAACACGAACAGTTCTGTACTGTCGTTTGATGTGGACTGTAGTGATGAAAGCAAGGTAATAAGGCTGTCACTTGTGCTAATATCAGCTAATTGATAGATCTGTGATTCAGAATAACCTAACGCATTTTGTAGATACGTACGTATCAAGCGCCCATCACGTAACGCATAATTACGTTCACCAAGGGTATCAACATAATTTTGATTTATCAGCAACAGGGCCTTTGCATTGGGGTTCTCCTCCCTTAGTACTGGGATATTGCTTTCTACATCAATTTCACCAAAAGGAACACGAGGAACCGTCACAACTTGATCTTCAATCTCATAATCTTCTGACCGCCAAATAATATTTGCATCTGTTTTTTTGATGTAGGTTTCAGAAATCCCATACAAAACTTTATACCAGTTATCATCAATGCTATCGATTTGGAGTTGACTACCCTCTACAAGATCAGCCAGCACGTTATCGGTGTTTTCCTGTGGACTGTTACGCAAAGCAGTAAGCTGTTGATCCACAACCGCATACGGTTGTAAAATATTATCAACAGGATATTTGTATTGATATAATGAATCGGCAAAAAGTACTTCAATTGTGGCACTACCGGGCCCCTGCCCTGACAACCTCAAATCATTTAAAATATTTCCTATAGGGATATTTAACGTGCCATTGGCAATATCCTGATTGTGTTCTTCAAAAATAACCAGATCGTTATATAGAACATACACAGATGCGGAGGTATCAACTTCTGCATTAGCTTGTACGGTGTCGACCTCAACCGTGGTACCGGTACTTCGAAGGTAACGTTCTTCTCCTGTTGGACGCGATTCACCAACGGGTTTCATATTTAAAAATCCCGATGCGAGCATAAGTGCCCCAACTCCATTTAGGGTCCAACGTTGTGTAGATGATTGATCCCCAAAATTAGCGATGTTTGCCAAATAAAAAGCCATTGCGGCCCCGCCAACACCGAGTGCAGTTGTCCCCGGTCGCAACCGGTAGTCCTGAATATTACGTTCCATAAGCACTCGCTGGGTATATTCGGAATTCGTTTCCGAATAAAGTGATAGCGATAAGACGGGATTTTCGGGCGTAATTTCTTCCTTGGCCTGTAAAAAGTAATTCTCTTCAACAATTTTATACTCTGACTGATCAACAGATTCCTTCTCTTTAACAGTCCAGCGAGCACTTGTACACGACCCAATAAAGGAAGCTAAAATTATCGTTAGCGATATGTAGGATAAGGTTTTCAACAAAAGTTAAAGTGAAATTGTTGCTCCTATGCCAAAGACCTGTCGAAACTCAAAAGGATTTTCTGCGCCGGGATGTGAAAGCCAAAAAGGTAAATCATAGCGTAACGTTATTCCCCGTGATTTCCCAAGATAATCTGGAATATCAATTGATAGCAGGAATCCGAGCCCGGCATCAGATAGTAGGTTGTTTTCCTCGATACTTGTTAATCCCAATGATGTTCCGGAATCCCAAAAAATATAGGATCGCAGATCAACTAATCCACCTACCACAGGAATATTCTTGAGTCCATTATCTATAGGATTGGGATAATTTAATTCCAGATTGACTGATGAAAGTGAAGTATAAAGCGGCAGATCTCCATTATTTAATAATTGAACATCTTGATCTAGGTATCCACGTAGGTTAGCTCCCCCGGTCACTTGAATATTACCAATTTGCATCCAGGAAGGCGGAATAGTACCTCTTGCCCTTGTGAGGCCACTTTCCATCCAACTGCGAGCTGAACTAAAACTATGATTAAAAAGATATTCGGGAGCAGTGTTATCAGTCGCAAAACCAGAATACAACCGCCCAGAAAGTGAGAACTTATTTGAAAGATTTATTTTTTGACGAAAAATTATTTCACTGCGCAAAAACCGATCCGCTTCTCCGGCAACATTTGCATCTACAGATAAGGAAAGCGCGTATCGACCCAATTTATTTACATTAGTAAAATCAAAAGCGGCATTAGCTATATATAACCATTGAGATTGCCAGAGTTGTCGGTACAAGAGGTATTCATCATTAAAACGTTTATCTCCTCTAAGTCCTATGACTAATTCCTTATAATTCAACTCATTGAAACCAGTTTGCCAACGCTTATTAAAGGTAAAGCCATGCGATTGAAAACCGGTTCGGTAAGAAGTTTGTGCCGAGATACTTCCCTCACTTCCAAAATCCGAAATAGAAGCAAGCGGCTCGGTGTATTTTAGATAGTATGAAACCGGATTGGCGGGGAAATTGGTACCCAGCCAAAGTCCGGCATTTAATCTGTGGGGGCCATCCCCGAAGGTGCCGGGTACTTGCCCGCGAAGTCGAACGCCAATTCTAACGCCATCAACACTATTATACCAAGCATCCGGTGCCGGGAGTAATTCATAGGAAGACTCTTGTTGAGCAAAAGATTTACTGGGAATAAAAAGCCCAACAGTAAAGAGTATTAAACATAATGTAATACAGTAATAAAAC
>JBEPWP010000136.1:0-5341 GCA_041642355.1 Fodinibius sp.
CCCCTTCCTTTATCTTAAGTACATTGTATCACGTGTAGAATAATAGTGCAAGTACTTTTACCTAAAAAGTTAAAATTTCTTTTGCTATGTATTCCGGGGCTTTGATACCCCGGGTTCCTGATTAAAGTTCGGTCCGTTCCGTCTCGAATTCTTCGAGTTTGCGTTCGTTCTCTTCGTCGTTGTCCGCTTCTAGCATTGCTGCGAGGCGTCTGCCGGCTTCCTTGTATTCTTCTGTTACCGAAGCTAGGTGCGATTCCTGCGCCTTGATTATGCTTTTAGGTGCGCCCTCGTCGATAAGGCGCTGCACGTTTGTTTCTCTTGCTTTCTTCTCCTTGAATAGCCCCATTAGTTTGCCGTTTAGTAGTACCGCTGCTTTTCTGTTCATTTGTGATTCCTCCTATTTTAGTTTAGCCCGGAAGACCCGGGCGGCTGATTTAGCTTAAAGGTTCAAACTCATATAGTGCGGTTCCTTCTTCTGTGATAAAGTACGCGTTATACTCGAAGCTGTAGTCCTTGCCGTTCTCGCCTCGGGCTGTTACGTAGTAGCTTTCTTCCCCGACGTGTGTGTACTGTACGTCGATTGTAGGCTCTTCTACAAGTTCGTTCGTTAGTTGGTTATCGAGGTAGCGCCTGAATTGCTCTAACAAGTTCATGTTCATTTCCCCTTCCTTTATCGTAAGTTCATTGTACCACGTGTAGAATAATAGTGCAAGTATTATTTACTTTTTTCTTAAATTTCTTTTGCTATGTATTCCCGAGGTTTTTAAGCCCCGGGGTTTTGGTTATCGTATTTCTCTTCCTTTAAATACTAAGGCACCCCCGCAACCTCGGTGTGTGCAACCGTTTCGGCGTCTAAGTAGTGCCCACTCGTGACCGCATTTGTCGCATACCATGATAGCTTTTTTCTGTTTGGCTTGTATGGTATCGGTCAAAGCAACTTCCCGGGAAGTGCAAGCCTGAATAAATTCCGGGTCCCGGTCGTCGTTTGGTATTCCTTTTTCAAGTAGTGCATAGTGTATAAGCTCATGTTTCAAAACGTCGAGTGCCATTTCGTAGCCGTTCTGCAAAACCACTTTCGATATGTTTATTTTGACTGCTGACATTTCCCCCGTGCGTCGGTCCTTCTTATAATGGAAGTTACCTAACGCGCGTTTCAAGCGACCGTTCACTTCGATAGGTATTTCAAGTTCCATATCGAATTCTGCTTTGAGAAACCTTCTGCCTTCTGCTCTTAATAGGTTCATCATTGTTATTATTTGGTCCGCTGTTAGTTCTTTCATCATTACCGCCTCCGTAGTTTTGTTGTGTTTCTTTATCTCTACATATAATATAGCACGTGTAACTCAAAAGCTCAAGTATTTTATCGCATTAGGCTAAATTTATTTAACATCGTATGTTTTTCGTTCACATTTCGTTCACAATTAAGTACACAAAAAGAAGACCCCCGACTTTTTATGGTCGAAGGTCTCCTAAAGGAAGGGTAAAGGCTATGGTTGTTACTCCATGACACCTATAGTATAACGCTATTGACTGTAGATTGCAAGGTATATGTTAAGATATATCGCTTTTATTTACCCACGACATAAGCTCGTCGATTAGTACCTTGCTGTCTGTTACCTGTTTCGCTGTATACTCCACGCCTTTATATTTAGCCGGTATCGTCTCGCCTGTTGAATAGGTCGAAGCGCTCGGCTTGATTGTCACTTTGCTTCCGGCTTTCAAGGGTGCCGCGCCCCCGACTAGGTCTTTTTTGAATACCCACGAAAAGAGTTTCTCGATTAAGACACGGTCTGATTTGACTGACTGAATCTTGTACGGTACGCCTTTATACTTATCGGGTATAGGCTCGCCTGTCGCGTAGTTTCCGGCGCTCGTGCTGATTCTTACGGTGTCGCCTGCCTTATATGTTGCTGTTGGTTTAGGTGCGCTCTCGGGCGTTTTTTCGGGTGCTTTAGCGGGTGCTTCTTCCTGCTCCACGTCCACTTTTAACTTCTGACCCGGCTTGATTAGGTTTCCACTTAAGCCGTTTACGTCTTTAAGTTCGTTGACGCTCATTCCGTACGCCTGCGCGATTCCCCATAAGGTGTCGCCTTTTTGCACGGTGTATGCCCCGCTGATATTTTCTACCGGTGCGGCTGCTTTTTCTGTGATTCCTGCATAAGCTAAGATACCTGCTGCGATTTCACGTCCGGCTTCTTTAAGCACTTCGTCGTCTCGCATTTTCTTAATATCTATTCTCGAGTCCATAAACGCGCCTTCGGTTAGTACGGCTGCCATATTGCTTTCGCGTAACATATGGAAGTTAGCCGTCTTGATTCCGCGGTCGCGTAGTTCGTACGCTTCGATTAGACGCGGGTGTACTTCTTCTGCAAGTCTGCGGCTTTTCGGGTTGCTGCCGCCGTTGTAGATAAAGCTTTCTGTCCCGGTCCAGTTCCCCCACGTACCTTTAATAGCGTTGTGGTGTACTGATACTAAAACGTCTGCTTTTGCGCGGTTTGCTTTTGCGGTACGTTCCCGAAGTGGCACGTCTCGCTGCCCTGTCGGGTCGTCCAGTCTGACGGTTCTTACGCCGTAGCTGTTCAAGACGCGAATAGTCTCTTTGACTGTTACGTTATTAAAGGTCCATTCTCGCTCGTCGTCCGGTGTGCGTTTCCCGGCTGTGTATAGTCCGTGTCCTGCTCCGATTGCTGCAACGAAGTCGTGTTCAATAACCGGCTCGACTTCTTCCGGTTGTGGTTTAGCGTCTTCGTCTGATATCTCCGGTTCGGGTTCTAGGTCTTCTACGTGTTTTTCCGGCTCCGACTCGATTGCTCCTGCTTCCAAGTCCAAGTCGTCGAGGTCGTACGCGTTGATGATATCAATTAGTTTTTCTGCGTATAGCGGGTCGGTAGCGTAGCCCGATTCTTCTAGGGCTTCTGCTGCCTTTTTAAAGTCCGTCTCGCCTATAACCTCTTTGTAGTTATCGGTACGCCACTCGGTAGACGTGAAAAAGCCTGCATGGTCTTTTAAAGAGTCTGCCTGCTCGTTATACCACCGGAAGTGTGTACGTACGGTTTGCATATCGCCGTCGATAAACTCCTTCGTATTGATGAAAAAGGCGTAGCCGTCTCGGTCGCCTTTGATTCCGAAAAGGTTGTTAGCTTTGGTCGCTAACTCGCTTCGCCCCCAATTACTCTCGAGTATCGCTTGTGCTACTGTTATAGAAGGTAGAATCTGATTAGATTTCCACCCGGCTATCGCGCCGGGTTTCACGTTTTCTATAAAGTCCTTTTTGAATTGCTCCATTATATTACCCCTCCGTGTCTTCGAGCGGTAGTTCTAACTGCTCGTCGTAGGTCTTTTTGATTTCTTTTCCTTCTGCTTTTAGGTCCAGTACCGCGCTGTCGATTAAAGAGTCAAGTTCTGATTCCTTAATAGGTATGTTGTTTGCGTTTGCCAATTTTACGAGGCTCGCTTTAGCGGCTTCGAATTTCTCTTCGCTGTTAAAGTTCTTAAGTGCTGACTCGACCGCCTGTACTGCTAGCTTCGCGTAGTGCTCCTTCTCGCTCAACTTAAGCGCGTTGTCCTTGTCTTTAATATACTGACGCGCGGCTAAACCCGCCCACGCGATTATAAAACCGACTGCAATAGTCAAAAGCTCGATAACTGCGCCCGTCAATACCTCTAGCACTTGCTGTGTAAAGATTAAGTCCATGATATCCATTTTTATTTCTCTCCTTTTCTTTCTAGGTCTGTTATACGTTTTTCCAGTTGTTTTATTACCTGTCTTAAAGCTTCGTTCTCTTCTCGGAGACGCTCGTTATACGCCCTGATACTTGAATTCTCTTCGCGTAGTTCGTTTACGTTAGTTTCCAGTCTCTTCACTTCATCAATCGCCCTATCGTACCAGTCTATTTCGGTTTTGTCTTTGTCGCGTCTGTGTGTTAGCCATACTGATATAACAGACCCTATACCGCCCCCTCCGAGAAGTAGTACCCACCAGTCAAAGTTTTCCATTTATATATCACTCCGTAACGCCACGTGCCAACATAAAGCCAATATAGCCCCTGTGAAAATAAACCACGGGTCGGGGTAGCCAATACCAAAAGAATATACTAATGATACTAAAAACAAGCCTCCCCAAGTAAACGAAAGCGCGTATACGCCGAAGTGCCTGAATTTTTCCACCCCCGCGTGCATACCCGCTATTTCAAGTACGCCCGGTATGAATAGCATAGCCGCCGTTAAGTCCTCATATACGATAAACTGTAAGAAGGGCTGCGTGACTGACATTAACCACCCGGGCGCTAAAAATATGAATATAGCGAGAAGAATACTGACGACTGACACTAGATAACTAGTGAATCGTAGCTTGCTCGTTCGTTTCTCCTTTTTGTTCTGCATTGCCATTCTGATATCTTGCAATCTATCCATATCATACACCGCCGTCTTCCGCGCGTAGCTGCCACCCTTGCGGGTACTCCGTCGGGTTCCATACGTTGTTATGAATAAGTGACTCGTAGACTGACCCTTCGTATAACACTAGGTCGCCCTTTTCGTAGGCGTCGTGCGAGCCGTCGGGTTGTCTGAATTCCGGTATAACTTCTACCGTATCGCCTGTATCGTCGGTTGCCTTCTTCTGATACACTACGTTAAACAAAGCCGGTACGCTGTCGGGCGTCCAGTCGCTCTGCGCTGTGTGGGCTTGTGATACTTCATATACTTCCTTCTTATATTCTACCATATCGCCTACACTATAGCTAGATTCCGGGTCCCACTCGTCATATAAAGTTAAGAATTCTTCTTTCTGTTCGTCTGATAATTCTTCCGAAGCTAGATACTCTTTAACCATTTTTTCTTCCAAGTGCTTACGGGCAAGGCGCGCCGTTTCCGCGCGCTGCCGTTTACGTTCCTTCTCCGCCTCTTCCGCTTCTTTGTCTATTTTACTTTTCCACTTTATTTTTGACATTGTCCGCCTCCTTCGTTGTCTCGTCGGTCGTTGTCGGTTCGTCTGCTGTTTCGGTCGTTTGGTCGGTTTCTTGTGTGCCTGACGACGATTCTACGGGCGTTTCAACTTCTTCGCCGGGTTGTTGTGCCGGGTCGTCTTCTGTAGGTTCGTCAATTTCTGGCTCCGGTATCGGTTCGTCTGTTACGGGTTCTTCCACTACCGGTTCGGGTGCGACGTACGCCGTATGCTCTATCCAATCGGGGAAGGCTTCTGCTTCCGTGTGGTTGACTCCGAGTAGATTTATTAGCCGGGCTTCGATTCCGTCTTTTGTCCGTCTAACGCTGTATATAGGGTCCAACGCTAAGTCGGTTTCTATATCGCGGAAGGTCGCCTCGCCTTCGGGAAGACCGGAGA
>JBEPWP010000137.1:0-5295 GCA_041642355.1 Fodinibius sp.
TTCATTAATTAACCCCTTTACTTTTAATTCCCGACTTTCGTAAGTTGCTGTACCACATTGTGGTACATTTGAGCAAAATCGGGGCTAGCACCTTCTAAAGGCCTATTAGTCGATTTCTGTGATTTAAAATGCCGCTTAGAGCCTGTTAAGGCATAAATAATGTGGGCAGTGTACCACATTGCCTGCAAAAATATCAACTAAATTGAGGAATAGTTTATGGCAAGTTTAAAAGATCGAAACGGTACGTATTACATCCGATTTTCACGGAGTATTAATGGAAAACGAAAGCAGAAATCGTTAAATCTTGGGACCGATAATCAAAGAGAGGCACAAAAACTATTATGGGAGTACGAAGATAAATACCAAGCTGGAGAGATAGATCCATTTAATGGATGGTCGCCGAAGGCTGAGCAGCGAAAAAGGAGACGAGAAAGACGGCTTAGCAATATGAACCTGTCAGAAGCGGCCGATATGTTTATTGAACAGCGCAGCCAAGCCAATCAGCAAACAAAGGACAATTATCGTCGTCATTTTAATATGCTTGAAGATCTGGTAGGCTCAACCATGCCGGTCAAACAAATTCTGGAAATGGATATCCGCGAGTTTTGCTTTCGATCCGACATAGCCAAAGCTACGCAGGCCAGCTACCTTCGTCATATTAAAGCCTTATTTAATTGGATGGAAAAAAGAGGAATCGTTGACGAAAACATTACCAAAAATATTAAGCCGCCTAAAGTACCCAAAAGGATTTCGCAAAAGATCATTTCGAGGGAAGAGCTGGATCGCGTTTTTGAAGCCTTCGACAAATTTTATAAAGAAGAGGAAAAGAAAGGACATGTAAGCAAAGTGCATCAGAAACGTCTTTGGTTCAAGCCGATGATCAATATGATGTTCTATTGTGGCATGCGGGCCAGTGAGGCAGTGAGTTTACGATGGAAGCACGTTGATCTTGAGGGAGATCCTGATGAGCCTGAAGATCATGGTCATATTGGTATTTATAATACGCAGGATAACACGACCAAGTCTGGATTGGAGCGTATAATTCCCATTCGGGAGCCCCTGAAACCCTGGCTGGTCCAGTGGCATAAAGACCTGGGAGAGCCCAAGGATGGATATATGTTTCCAAGTTCGACGGGGAAGAATCGGTTTGATGGGATGACGTCAGGATCTTTGTCACGATCGTTTAAGAAATTTGTTAGACTCGCTGATGACGTGCCGGACACGATTCACCTGCATGGACTCCGCCACTCATGCGCTACCGAATTGCTTCGTAAGGGCGTAGCTATTCATATGGTACAGAAAATTATGGGACACTCATCCATTGATGTGACCCAAATTTATGAACACCTGGATGAAAAAGATCTGAAGAATGCCTTGAAGGGGATTGATTAGGAGTTGTATTGAGAGGGGAAAATTTTTAATCAACTACCAGTATAAAGTTGTCTGTAAGAGATTCATATAAATATTGAAAATAAGTAACTGGAAGAGCAAAAACAGAGTTGCTCTTTTTGGGTTTAAATGGCTAGGTATACAATAATATTAGGAATTTGGTAGTTATGTGTATAGATTGGTAAAAAATACACATTAATTAAAACGGTTCAATTATGCGAACGAATGTGGTGATCGATGACGACTTAATGGATGAAGCTCTGAAGGTAAGTCGATTGAAAACAAAAAAAGATGCTGTGGAGGAAGGTTTGAAATTGTTAGTCCAGCGCAAAAAGCAAGAAAATATTAAAGACTTGCGCGGGAAATTGCACTGGAAAGGCGATTTAGAAGATATGAGGACTGACGAGGAGTGATTTTAATAGATACCAGCGTTTGGATTGATTATTTCAACGGCGTAGAAAACAAGCAAACAGAAAGCCTCGATCGGATCCTTTCTGATCAGACCGTTCTTGTGGGAGATATTATCCTCACCGAAATTCTACAGGGTTTTAACAGCGACAAAGAGTTTAGGTTGGCCAAACAAGCGCTTGACCCGTTAGATTGTGTTCATCTCGGAGGAAAATCACTGGCTATAAAAGCAGCATCTAATTTTCGTTTTCTTCGATCACAAGGTGTGACCATTCGCAAAACAGTAGACATGCTCATCGGAAGTTGGTGCATCGAACATGAAGTGGAACTGCTGCATAATGATAAAGGTTTCGACCAGATAGCAACTCAACTACCACTGCAGATTTACACTGATTAATTTTTTGTATACCTAACAACATTGCGGCCTGCTCACCGAAACCTTGGCGTAGGAGAATGAGGCACACCCAACTTAGTGCGCGGGATCTTTCCAAAAAGGAGGTCCTCACTTAGATTAGCGGTAATCAATCGTAACTAACTAAGGAGGACCTCATGACCTATGTAGGAATAGATCTTCATACAAATAATATGGTGAATGTAGCTTTAAATGACAACGGGGAAGTTGTCCGGGAGGCCAAGCTGCCGACTTCCGGCCGAGCGCTGGAAGATTTTTTCGGCACCTTTGACCAGCCCATCCAGGCCGTGGTCGAATGCACCAGCAGCTGGTACTGGTTGAGCGACTGGTGCCGGGCCAATGGCGTCGAGCTGACACTGGCTCACTCGAAAATGGTGAAAGCCATCAGCTATGCAAAAGTAAAAACAGACAAAGTGGATGCGAAGACCTTGGCGGAACTACTCAAAGCGGACCTTATTCCGGAGGCTTATCAAATACAGCATGACCGACGAGAACTTCGGGAACTCACGCGCGGTCGTCTGCGGCTGATCCAGTGGCGTGGGAAGCTGCAGTCGACGCTCTGGAATCAGGCTAGTAAATACAACGTGCAGATCAGCGGAAGTCAGTGGCGAGAGTTAGAGGAACTACAACAGTGGCTGCAACCGCAGTTGCCACCAGCGGCCAACCTGCAGGCCCGACTAATGCTTGAGCAGATTAGTCAACTACAGCAACATATCCACCGGCTGGAAGAAGAAATTGACCAGCAAGTTCCCTTTGAAGAAGCGGCCGATCGGCTGATGGCCGTTCCCGGTTTGGGAAAAGTTGGTGCCTGGACGATTCTGTCCGAGATTGGAGACATCACCCGATTTCCATCGGCGAAACAATTCACCAGCTACTGTCGGCTGGCAGGAGGTAGCCAAAGACAGCGGGGGATCCCACAGGCATAAGTCAGCCGACAAGAATGGGAACCGGTACCTGAGAGCGGCCTTTGGGCAGGCGGCTGTCTCCGCTTATACGCACTACAAGGTCGTCAAGAAATTTTATCGCAAAATTAAGCGGCGAAGCGGGAAGCCAGTAGCAAGAGCGGTCGTCGCCAAAGAACTAGCCAAAGGAGTCTGGTATATGTTAACGAGAAACGAAGAATATAAAGGATTTAAGGGGCGCCCCGTACGGGCCGCCTCCCAAACCTGCTGGCCACAACCGATAAGCCCGCATCGCTAACAGGGACACCCAAGGTACAAGGTAAGCCCGTGCGCGGGGTTGGGACATCGGTTGGTGGGCCGGTTAAAGATCTGGGATAGTGGCTCTCACTAAGAGCTACAGCTTCCGCCCATTGGCAGAAGATAAGCCCGAAAAGGGGTTTGGATGCCGGCAGGTAATCCGAGCTTGATCAACGAAGCCGGTTGCCAGCTAAAGGTTTGAACCAGGATTTATAGAAATGAAACCTCTAGATGTAGGTGAGGACTATCTGCTTGACATTTCCCTTTTTACTCTAGTTTTCTGGAGGAATTTGCCGGACATGCCAAACCGCTTCAATATAAATACCATTTTCTTTTATTCGATAGGGCAGTCGGTAGTTTCCCACAATCAATTCTCTAAGCGTCTCTTCATTATATTCCGGAACGATTCTACCGATTCGTGGATGATCAGCCAGTTTATCGGTTTGGCTCATGAGTTCCAATGCCCATTGCTCAGCAGTTTCGTAATCATCTTGGGCAATATAATCGACAAACTCATTGACCATTCGAATGGCTTGCTTGGTCCAAATTACTTCCATTTAGCCAAGTTTTCCTTAATCTTCTCTTTCGCTTCTTTATGAGAAAAGACCTCACCCCGAGCAATTTGGCGCTCAGCTTCCAGTAAATCTTCCATTTTATCCAACTTTTCAACCATTCGTTGGTATTCTGAAACGTCAACTAAAACAGCTGCACTTTTTCCATGTTGGGTAAGGACAATCGATCGTTTTTCTTTCTGGATTCGATCGATAAAACTGGCTGCATTTTTTCGAAACTCTGAAACAGGTTGAATATCCTGGTCTAATTCGAGACGTATAGCAGACATGATGTTACTATTAAGTTATTTTTAAACGTACATTAAAGATACGCTAAAAATGATTGGAATACAATGAGAGGAAGTGAGAACCAAGTTGTGCTAACGGCATTGCGCATAAGCTGCCTTTAGATTACCTCTCAAATAAATAACTGATTATGTTGATGGTATCAACCGCAACTGGACCTGCCGGGGTGACCTAGATAAGCTGCTAGCTTTAGAACTAGCGCGTGTATGAGTCCCCGGCAGGGTTCCAGACCAGAACCCGCTCGCTAGAATGTAAGCCCAACGGGCTTTTAAAGGTAATAGTGGCTGGTCCTATCCAGTTAGCGGATAATCCATTTATAAATATAGGAGAAAATCCCATGGAAGCCAGCTATTATGTAGGTATTGACATTTCGAAAAAGCAGTTGGATTGGCAGATAAACGACGGCCAAAACGTCTCATTTAAAATCGGACAGGCCGCAAACACCCCAAAAGGGATCCACAAAATGATTGGCCGATGGAAACGAGGAAAGATCCGCCTGAATGAACTCATCGTTTGTTTCGAACACACTGGCCCCTACGGATTATTGCTAGCCACGATGCTAGAGCAGTCCGGGATCTGTTACGTAATGGTTTCGGCCGCCCAGGTTCAGCTCTCGCTAGGCATTCGCCGGGGGAAGTCAGATCCTATTGATGCGGGGCGACTGGCGGAATACCTATGGCGCTTTCGAGATCGCCTGCAGCCTAGCCGGCTTCCGTCAAAAGTGTTGCTTGAGTTACGTGGATGGCTGCTGTGGCGGGAGAAACTCATAAAAATGCGTACAGGGTTAACCAATGGCATCAAAGCCAATACCCTTACCAGCCAAGTAGCAGATCTTGGTGAAATAAACGATCAGATGCAAGCCCAGCATGATAGGTTGACCGAGCAACTGACGTTGGTTGATCGAAAGATTCGGGGTCTGCTTCGCCGGTATAATGACACGGAAGGCCAATACGAGCTGCTCATTAGTATTCCAGGTATTGGACCTGTCATTGCCGGTTGGCTGCTGGTGTATACCGAAGGATTTACCCGG
>JBEPWP010000138.1:0-5263 GCA_041642355.1 Fodinibius sp.
AAATATGACCTATAATTCACTACAAAACAACTCAAAAACAATCTGAGTTTATATTGCCGGCCTTCGGGTAGCCATTATTTCTGATCCCCGTTACCTCCGTTTGATACTCCTCGTCATTGACATTCCCCGGAGTGACCTGCCGGTATTCACACCCTGCCTATTCCTATCTTACGGCTTGGCTTGCCATCCTCGTACCGTACCTCTGGTGCGGTACGTTACCAGTTGTGAGAGAATTGCACTCTCGAACAACTGCCTCCTACTTCGGGGTACAACGTTCACCGGGAGTACAACTCCCTTAGAACTCGTGACTCTTTCACCAACTAATGCCGTTACCTCCGCTTGATACTCCTCGTTATTGCCATTCCACGGGGTGACCTACCCGTATTAACACACTACCTATTCCCATCGGCTAGCTGGGCTTGCTATCCAATGGGTATATAATTCCATACGACCCATCCAATGGAAAATTTCAACCATCGGATGGGAGAATAGCTTTGATGCCGTAGGAGTACAAGTTAAAAACCATAGATTTAACGGACTAGCTTTTTTCTTCGGGAATACAATCCCTGAAAACTGAAGTTATTTGAAAAAGCTAACCATTTTTAGTTGATACCATTAGTGCTCTTAAGTAATTGATTTTGAAAGTTTTCTACTCTCGGGTAGCACCTTGTCATAAATACATAACCTTAATTAAAGAGTACCTAGAATAACAAACCCCACCAAGGAGTACTTGGCAGGGTCATGTGCACCAAATAAAAAAAGCCGCCCCAAAACGAGGCGGCTTTAAAATATAACTACAGAATGAATATTACTTATTCATATCCTTCATTCTGTGTAATATTTGAATTAGCTCGTATTTCATCATCAGGTATTGGTAAAGCAACTCTATAGTTACCGTACTCAATCAACCCATCTCTCAGTGAATTAGAATCACCAAGTGGTATATCACGATTTGTTCTAACCAAATCATAGAGACGATGACCCTCCATGGCAAGCTCAAGACGACGTTCTTGCAATACATCGGCTTCAGTTATTGGACTGGTATATGGTGACCCATTTTCGTAACGCTCTTCAGCTAAAATGTTCAAAGCGTCTGCTGCAGTATTTACACCAGCTAATGTTGGATTAGCTCCATTTGTAATGGCCTCAGCATAGTTTAAGATTACTTCAGCATATCGAATAACACGAACGTTATCCGTGCCTATTTCATCTGTATACTTGCCTACCATTCGATAACGTTGTACCTCTTTTGGACCTATTGCAGTTTCTACAATATCCCCCGGCTCAGCATAGAGATCAAGACGAACATCATCTGAGGCATGTGAATTATAAAGATCTTCACTAACCTCTACATCACCGTAGTTGGTCGGGCGATAAATTCGGGCAATATTATCAGTTCCTAATGCATCCGTACTAATAAAGGCAATCTCAAACAATGAGGATGGGCCTTCGCCTGATGCCCAAGTTTCTACTAATGCATCAGCGGGGGTAATTGAAAAACCACCATTTTCAATTATATCTTCCGCAATGTCTACAACTTGGTCATATTGTTCGGTATAAAGATAATACCGAGTCTGAAATGCCCGTACAGCCCAATAATTCAAGTTTGTAGAATTAAAACTCCCAGGATCTAATCGATCAGTTGCACTATTAAGATCAGACTCTATGTTTGTCCAAACATCAGCTATAGCGTCACGTGTAGGTGCATATTGTTCACTCTCCCCGTACGTAGTTACGTAAGGTATTCCATTTGCTGGATCACCCCCATCAACGTACTGCTGGCCAAAAGCAAGTAACAAATTAAAGTGTGAAAAAGCTCGTAGTGCATAAGCTTCACCCTTAACTTCTTCAACACCATCACCTTCCAACTCAGCATTAATAGCTAAATTTGCAACTCCAATAGTTTGATAAAAGACCTCCCAAACACCCGATGCATATCCACTATTTACAGTAAATAACATTTGGTCATGGACTTCAAATCGTCCAGAATTACCGTTGGACCAAGCATTATCAGACATTACATCGCCTGCAACGTAAAAGTCTCGACCATAGAGTTCAACATCATTGAGGTAGTCATAGCCACCACTTACTACAGATTTTAGGTCATCAACTGTTTGGATAACCTCACCTGTAGGTTTATTCTGTTCAACAGAAGGCGAAATAAAATCCTCGCAACCACTGTTGATACCTGCTACAAAAAGCAGTGCAAATAAATATTTTATGTAATTTTTCATTTTCAATTCGTTTAGAAATTAGCTTTAATTCCAAATGTCAAGGTCTTCATAGGCTGAGCATTCAAGTCAGTAAAACCATCAGCCTTCTGCTCAGGATCCCATTTTAGATCCTCATCAAATACATGAGTCCATAAGTTACGACCGGTAAAATAGAGGGTCGCAGATTTTAAGCCAACGTTGGTTAAGTATTCGGAAGGAATATTGTACCCAACATTAAGAGACTTTAAACGGAAGTGATCTGCCTCATAAAGATAACGTGAGGAGGTTTGAAAAGAATTCTGATTACCACCCGCTACCGGTCGTGGGTTTTCAGCATCCGTATTTTCCGGTGTCCAGTAGTCAAGGTTCGTTTCATACTGTCCGAAAGCACCAGCTACACGGCCATCAGACTGCATGTAGAAAGCCCAGTTGTCATACACCTTGTGTCCAAAAGCAAAGCTTAAGTTGGCGCTTGCATAAAAACCAAAAGCACTTATGCGGGTATTAATACCACCGTATTCGGTAGGCTGAGCGTTGGCACCTTGATAATATCTGTCCGCTTCATTGTAATTATTAGTCGTTGTACGACTACCATTGCCGTCATCCATATACCAAAGTGGATCGCCGTTTTCTGAATCAACGCCGGCCCATTCTCGCATGTACCAGGCATTTACCTCATAACCTTCAACACCTTGGTAACGAGTGCCCGTAGTCAATTCAATTGGGTCTCCATTTAAATCAACAGGAAGTTTAGTGACCTCATTTTTAACTAACGTAAGGTTACCACCTAAATCCCAGCTAACGTCGCGTGTATTAACAAGGTTGGCGTTAACCTCAAATTCGAATCCTTGGTTATAAAGTTCACCACCATTAATTATCTGCGAATCATGTCCCGTCGTTCGAGACAATGGAACATCAAAAAGAAGATCACGACTGTCTTTTCGGAAAAAAGTAACCGCAGCATCTATACGATTAAAGGCTTCAAGATCGAGTGAGACATCAAACGAATTTGCCTTTTCCCAAGTTAATGCGGCATTACCAAGTTGCTCTAACTGAATATTCGGCTGACCATTATAAGCTCCAAAGCCGACCAAAGTCTGATAATTATTTAATCCAATATCAGCATTACCAGTTACACCATAAGATGCACGTACTTTTAAGAAATTTAACCAGTCAATATCCTGTAGAAATTCCTCATCAGAAAGAATATAACCAGCTCCTACTGACCAAAAGTTACCCCACCGTTCTTCTTCTGAAAAACGAGAGTTACCTTCACGTCTTAAGCTAAGATCGACAATTACCTTATCATCAAAAGTATAATTGACTAAACCAGTAAATGACTGTACTCCCCAATCTGTGACAGAACCACCTACAAATTGTGGTGAAGCCACAGTATTCAGGTTATAAAGTTCCCCATAAGCAGCACCTTCACCATAAGCTTCCATATAGTAAGCATGGTTTTTCTGACTCTCAGAAACTAAACGTACATCAAAAACACTTCCTTCTACTGGCTCGAACACATAATTTAAGTTATTTCGCCAGACGTAATTTAAATTACGATTGAGAATATCATCAACGGCTCCTCCTACATCCGCAGCATCGCCATAATTCAGATTGTCATAATACTTTTCCTCGGTTACTATATAATCGATAGAAAAGTTAGTAGTGAATGATAAATTATCAAGAATCTGAACATCAAGCGTAGAGTTATTAATAACTCTGGAATTACGTTTTCGGTCAATATCATTATTCTGGGTATAAACCGGATTAAAGATACTGGTACCAAAATTTTCTATTTTAGGTGAACCATCTTCATTGAAAGCCTCAACAGAAGGGGGAATAAAATATTCTGCTAAGATTGGACTACCAAAGTAACCGGCACCCTCCAACACACCATCTTGTTCAACAAAAGAGCCTGTAAAATTATTAGTAAAATTTACTCTTTCATCAAAATCGTGGTTAATGTTAAACTTGCCTGAATAACGGTCTAAAGACGAACCGATATAAGCACCTTCTTGTTCAAATAAACCCGCTGAAGCATAAAATTGGGTATTTTCATTGCCACCTTGGGCAGAAAGGTTATACTCTTGTGTAACTGCATCATCTTTGGTTACAACATCACCCCAGTCAGTACCCGTACCTTCACCATCAAAGAAAGTACCATATGGTAAATTGGCATATTGTGGCGCTCCTGTATTTCTATAGGCATCAACAGAATATCTGTCCCACTCCTCACCATTCATAGCATCAGGTCCGCCAACAGCATGATTACTCCATCCACGCTTTACATTAACAGAGTATGTTACATCACCGGCTGTTCCATCTTGCGTTTGGATAACAATTACACCATTCGATCCACGGGCACCATAAGGAGCCGTAGAAGAAGCATCTTTCAGTACCGTAATTGATTTTATATCCGATGGACTCAGGTTAGAGAGTACCCCTAACGAACTAGTAGCTGTGGAAGAAGCATTTGATCCACTTACCATTGGAACTCCATCAATCACATACAATGGATCTGCACCCGCATTAATAGAACTTAGACCCCGTATACGAACTTGTTGTACTGCGCCCGGCGTTCCAGTTGAAGCAGAGATATTAGCTCCCGTAATTGACCCTTCCATTGCTTGATCAATAGAAGTTACTGGAATATTCTCAAAATCATCTGAACTGACCTGAGAAATAGAACCGGTGAAATTACGGGACGAATATTCCCCATAACCGGTGACGACAACGTCGCCTAATTCAGCAACATCAGTTTTAAGTTGAACATCGATTGTAGATCGACCTTCAATTGCTATTTCTTGTTTTACATAACCAACGTAAGAGAACGTAAGTGTACCGTCAGAGGGGGCGTCAATTTCATACGTCCCGTCCGGTCCAGTTGCGGTTCCCCGCTGGGTTCCTTGTAACATAACTGTAACTCCCGGCAGAGGTTCACCGTCTGCAGCATCCACAACGGTACCAGAAACGGTAACGTCTTGTGCAAATGCCGAGGTGGCAAACATCAAACCGAAAGTACATACTAATAGAGATAGTACCTTCAACTT
>JBEPWP010000139.1:0-5257 GCA_041642355.1 Fodinibius sp.
CGATCATATAAGTACCCTCGTACTGGTCGAGGGCCTGCTGTAAAATCTCCTTGGATTGCATATCCAAGTGGTTCGTAGGCTCGTCAAAGATCAGGAAGTTGGCCGGTTGAACGAGCATACGTGCCAGCGCAAGTCGGCTCTTTTCTCCGCCTGAGAGCACGGACACTTTTTTAAACACATCATCTCCCTGGAAAAGGAAGCATCCCAAAATAGTTCGTAGTTGCGTTTCGTCCGTCTTGGGCGCGGCCTCACGCATGATCTCAAAGACCGTTTTGTCGAGGTCCAGCTCATCTGCCTGGTGCTGGGCAAAGTAGGAGGTCGTCACATTGTGGCCGGGCTCACGTTCGCCATCATCAAAATCCTCAAGTCCGGAAAGTATGCGAATCATTGTAGATTTTCCGGCACCGTTGGGACCTACGACCGCAATTTTGTCTCCGCGATCGATGGAGTAGGAGAGATCCTTAAAAACGACATTGTCATCATACTGTTTACGGATGTTTTTGAGTCGCATCACCACCGCGCCGCTGCGCTCGGGGGGAGGAAACTCGAAGAAAATTTCTTCCTCACGTTCATCAAGTTCAATTTTGTCCATTTTCTCCAGCTGCTTGATGCGACTCTGCACCTGCGCGGCTTTGCTGGCGTTGTACCGAAATTTGTCAATAAATTCCTGAATCTCCTTGATCTCCTGCTGCTGGTTCTCGTAGGCCTTGCGGAGATGTTCTTTCCGCTCGGCATGTTTTTCCTCGTAATAATCATAGTTGCCGGCATAATCCAGAAGGTCGCCATATTCCAGGGCCAACGTGCGCGTAGTAATTTTATTTAGAAAAGCCTTGTCGTGCGATACAATGATGACCGCACCTTCGTAGCCATTCAAAAATTGTTCGATCCAGCGGAGCGATTCAATATCCAGGTGGTTTGTGGGTTCATCCAGCAGCAGATACATAGGACGCTGAAGTAGCAGTTTCCCCAGCGCGATACGCATCAGCCAGCCCCCACTGAACTCCGTCGTTGATCGATTAAAATCATCCGGCGTAAAACCAAGTCCCATTAACACCTTCTCGATGTTCGACTCTAGCGCATAAGCACCGGATTGTTCAATACGATTTTGTAGCCGGCCCACTTCTTCCATCGCAGATTGATATTTATCGGTTCCTTCCTCAAGCGTAGCCAGTTCTTCACGTGTTTGTTGTACCTTGTCTTCCAGTTCCTGAATATCTGCAAATGCACTTTCCATCTCTTCATACACTGTGAGATCTGGATCAGGATCTACTCCATCTTGCGGCAGATAGCCAACTGTAGCCGCTTTCGACATGGTGATATTTCCACCATTGGGTTCAATTTCACCGGCAATAATTTTAAGCAGTGTCGATTTACCAGCGCCATTGGGACCTACGAGTCCCACGCGTTCACCAGGATTGATGATCGTACTGATTTCGTCGAGCAGGGTTTCATCCCCAAAAGAGAGTGATATGTTTTCGAGTTGAAGCAAGGAGATAAGTTCTTTAAAATTGGCACTTAATATAATCAACAAAGCCCTTTGGCTAAATGTTAATTTCAGATAAATTAATTAGAAAGGGTGCTTTTGTAATATTGATCAATCAGGTTTTTTAATCAGATGTAATACTGCTATTTTTAATCTATGTATTTACTGTTTTTTTACTTAGCACTTGCAATTGGAGTATCGTTTCTGTGTTCTATACTAGAGGCGGTACTGCTATCAGTGAGCCATTCCTATATCGCTATAATGGAGCGAAAGGGGGATACTTCTGGTAAGCTTTTGCGTAGCTACAAAGAAGATGTGGATCGACCGCTTTCCGCTATTCTGAGTTTAAATACTATTGCTCATACTATTGGTGCGGCCGGGGTTGGGGCGCAGGCGCAAATTGTTTTTGGGGATGCATATGTAGCTATCACATCAGCTGTACTTACCTTTTTGATACTGGTGCTTTCCGAAATCATTCCAAAAACAATTGGAGCAACCTACTGGAGAAGTCTGGCGCCTTCTGCTGCAAAGACTCTCCGTGTGTTGATGTTTCTAATGTATCCGTTGGTGATTATGTCGCAGGCTATTACGCGATGGCTTGCGGAGGATGAGAAAATGCCAAGTTTTAGTCGCGAAGAATTCGGGGCCTTAGCAGATCGGGGTGTTGAGGAGGGTATTTTTGAAGAGGAGGAGTCGCGTATTTTTAAAAATCTGATTCGCTTTAATTCTTTGCGCGTCAAGGATATTATGACGCCGCGAACTGTGGTAGTAGGGTTTGATGAGACTCTTAAAGTTGATGACGTTAGTGAAAATATTGAGCAACTGCACTTTTCGCGTCTGCCAGTCTATGGTAATGGTCGTGATGAGGTTACCGGCTATGTGCTTAAAAATGATTTATTACTGATGCTGGCACGAGGTGAAACGGACAAACAGTTGAAAGAACTGAAACGGGAAATTCTTATTGTTCCCGAAATGATGCCACTGCAGGATTTCTTTGAGCAACTCATGAAAAAGCAGGAGCATATTGCCATTGTAGTGGATGAATATGGAGGTTTTGCAGGGGTTGTTAGCATGGAAGATCTCGTAGAAACACTGCTGGGGATGGAGATCATTGATGAGGTAGATACTATTGAGGATATGCAGAAGATGGCACGTAAAAAATGGATGGAGCGTGCCAAACGGCTTGGAATCGTCCCTGAGGATACCGAAGAAGCCTCATCAATTGATTCTGTTTGAAAATCCTAGAAATTGATTTTTCATGTCTTACATGAAACGAAGCCTTTTGTTAGTTAAGGCAGGGTATACCTATCGGTTTTAAATACTACTTACATTTTTTTACTGTTTACGATTCGCCATTTGATGAATTATTTTAGAGGTTAACAGAAGGAGGATAGTTTTGATATCAGAAAGGCTATAAATTTTTAGTTAAGTGTTTTTAGGTTGAAACTTAACAAGTTAAATTATTATTAATAAGGAGATCTAAAAATACAGAAGGGAAGGACTATTTGGGACAAGTTGCTAACATGGCAATACTTGATGAGGTAGTACCTTTATTAAACAAGTCAGTCTATTTTGAATTAATATTTTTAATGATAGACTCATAGTATGAACCCACCCTTTTAAAATTAATTACAAAGGATATTAGGACAGGAATACTGATTGCAATATCAGTTTTTTGCTAACGCATGGATACCGCAAAAAAACAATCGAATGAGCTTGGTGAAAATCTTGTGGAAAAAATCCGCAAGGGAGACGAGCAGGCTTTTGAGCAGCTTTTTAGGGAGTATTATTCTGATCTCTGTTCTTTTGCCCATCAGTTTACGAAATGTAACGAACGAGCTAAAGATATTGTCCAAGAAGTATTTGTTACGGTTTGGAAGCGGCGCCAGAATTGGAATATTCACCGTTCTGTAAAAGCTTATCTTTTCAAAGCTGTTCGTAATAGTGCCATTAATCAAATAAACCATAATAATCACCGCAGTGAGGTGCGGGCAACTTTTTCAAGAGAGCGACTGCAAAGTATTAAGTCTCCCGTTGATATTGAAGTTAATAAAGAGGCGCAATTAGTTGATCAAACATGGGAGGCTGTTTTAGCGATGCCCAAACGCCGGCGTAGGGTTTTTATCCTTTATCACCGACATGGTTTAAGTTATAACGAAATTTCTGAGGTTCTGGAAATATGTCGCAAGACTGTTGAAAATCATATGGGATTAGCCCTCAGAGATATTCGCGCACAAATAGGATAATATGGAATTCTGATTTGATTTCTTTTCGACTACAAATCTACTTTAAATACCCATTAAAATTGATTTAAGGCCTTTTTTCTATCTAAGAATTTTTTTGGGGGTAGTAACGTTTGCAGCTGTCTTATAAACAAAGAACAGGTGGATTATAACGCATGTTGCAATGGAACTTGATGGAATGGATTATCAGTTAATTGCCAGCTATTTGGCGGGAGAATGTACTGCTCAGGAGAACGAAAAGGTTGAGCAGTGGATTTGTAAGAGTCAAGAGAATAAAAAACAGTTTCAGAAATTTCGTCATATCTGGTATTTATCTGGTGATGCTGTTTCTTCCCAAAATATAGAGTGTAATCTAAATCAGGAATGGAATGAATTGGACCTGCAAATAAGTGAAGAGAATGCCCCTTCAAAGGTTAAGAATTCTAATCAAAAGCGTTATTGGTCTTTTCGGAATTCTTCTATCCATTCAGGAAGTCAGCAGTTTATTCGAATTGCAGCGGTATTTCTAGTTGCCGGATTGTTTGGAATATTTTCCTACCAAAGTTGGGAGCAACCTCAACAAAAGAAGCAGGAGCCGGTACTTCGGCAAATTAGTACGGATAATGGGCAACGGGCAAATCTAACGTTGTCTGATGGTACGGAAGTTATGCTTAATGCTGATAGTGAACTTGAACTTCCAACTCAGTTTGCAACTGATGTACGTGAAGTTTTTCTAGATGGGGAGGCTTACTTCAAAGTATCAAAGAATAAAGAAAAACCCTTTTTAGTGCATTCTAACAAATCGGTTATTCGGGTTTTGGGAACGGCTTTTTCCGTGCGATCCTATCCCGAGGATCAACAGGTACAAGTGGTTGTTGAGGAGGGACGGGTCTCTTTTGAGAAAGAAGACCAAGAAGCGATTTTGAATCGTAATGATTTAGGAATTCTGAATCTATCAAACAGTACCCTAGCCACACGAACAGTGGAAGATGTAGATCTTTATATGAGTTGGAGAGAAGGATATCTAAAATTTAAAGAAACAAAGTTAAGTGATGTTGCCAAAGCCTTGGAGCGACGATACGATGTAAGGGTATCTTTTAAAGATCAAGGCCTAAAAGACCATTTGCTTACGGCTTATTTAAAAAGTCGATCGCTCCGCAATGTCTTGGATGTAATTTCAACATCATTGGAGATAGAATATCGATTACATGATAATACAATCACTTTTATGAATTAATTAGTCAAGGTATGAGTATAATTTTTTTTGTAACCGGTTTCACTAAAACAGAAAACGAAGTAACTCAGAAAGCGATAAGTCTTAAATAAAAAATCAATCCAAACGGAGGTTCTATGAAAGAATCGTTATTGCATATTTTATCAAAGTCGGTGCTTTGCTGTCTGGCGGTATTGTTGATTACGCCCGTCAGTCACGCATTTACTACCGATGCTCAGGGACAGTATCTTACGTCTGCTGCAAATGAGTCTGTCAGTAAATCATTTTACTCGGTCAGCAAGTATTCTGATCGTATTTCGGAGCTGCAGGGAATCATTT
>JBEPWP010000140.1:0-5228 GCA_041642355.1 Fodinibius sp.
TGCAATTAAATGTAGTTGACAACAACTATTCTTATAGCTTAGCTGCGTAACGCAGCTTAGCCGTTCCTTCAGCTTCTTGCCTGTCAGTGCTGAATGGAGCGCCGACTATGACAGGATAGCGTAGGTTTCGCTGACTGTCGAACTTGCGTAAAACTTTAACAGTCTAGTCTGAAGTTGCCTGTTGCCGGGCGATGCTTCAGGCGAAATATAAACGGCTACTAAGCATGTAGATGCTTGAACGATATACCATCTCGGACCGGGGTTCGATTCCCCGCACCTCCACAATAAAGATTTATAATTGTTTAAATCCCTTCATACTACTTGTATGGAGGGATTTTTTAAATTTAGCCTTATTATATTTACTGCTTTTTACTTTTGCTGGTGACCGTATGGGTGACCATTTGAAAGAATTCCTTTTTTTATTCTCAAAATTGTTATTAATCGCTCATTTATTTTGGTAAAGACACGTGTGTTTGAGCTATAACCCATTGGCCATCAATATTTTGCAATACCCCGGTAAAGCGTGCATCTTTCCATCGGGTAATATTGCCACATGATTTGATTTTCGCATCGAGTTTGTGATGGTACCAAGCAATATCATCGTTTTCTGATACATTTATTGTCAAGTCTCGAATATTAGCTTTGTAATATTCGAGTTCTTCAAATTGTTCCTCTGTAGCATTGCTGAGCATCTGCCAGCCTTTCCAAATTTCCCCTTTATCAGTCCCTATATGGATAGTAGTGTTGGTTTTAGGGATAAGCTTTTTTATGGTCTCCAGATCTTGGGTATCCATCGCCTTAAAAAACTGTTTAATTATTGCTTTAACTTCGTCTTTAGCTTTCATAAATAATCATTTCTTCTTTTTAGGTTTTAAAAAAGATTGCTCCCATCGCACAATTAATAAAATTAATCTCACGAATTTTTAAACTATTTGTTGAGAAGAGTAAGGATCCATTTTTTACTTTTCGAATTCCTTTGTACTCTGTAGCAAATATTCAAAAAAGTTATTGTAAATGAATTATCGCATGCTGGAGCTTATTGCTCCTCCTGATACCACAAAAAATGCGCGCAATTTTGTCGAGGATGAAGAAGTGTTAGGAGTATGGTCGGATGAATTAGATGATGGCTGCTCAATACTCCGGGTCTTGGTAGATGCTAGTCGAACAGAAACATTATCTGATGCATTAACTGAAAAATTTTCGCACATCGAAGGATTTCGGATCATGCTCTTTGAGGTGCAGGCAACGTTGCCGCAACCGAATGAGAAGGAAGATGATGAGGAACAGTCGGATGAGGATCAGGACGTATCAAAAGAAAAAATTACTGGACGTATTAGCCGAGAGGAACTGTATTCTGATGTTTCAAGCGGTAGTGAGTTAAATACGGTGTTTATTGGTTTGGTGCTGTTATCAACGCTGGTTGCAGGGGTAGGGCTTGTCCGAGATGACGTAGCTGTAATCATTGGGGCGATGGTTATTGCTCCACTGTTGGGGCCCAATGTATCTATGGCTTTGTCCGTGACTTTGGGCGATCTGGATTTGGGATGGCAGTCCCTCAAAACGAATATTGCAGGATTACTTGCTTCAGTTGTGTTGGCCTTTGTAATGGGATTGGTGATGCAGATCGATCTAGATTCGCAGCAGCTTATCAACAAGACCAATGTAAATTTAGGGGATATCACCATTGCACTGGCGGCGGGTAGTGCAGGGGTTTTGGCATTTACTCGTGGTGTTCCTGCGGCTATTGTTGGGGTGATGGTGGCCGTCGCTTTGCTGCCTCCGTTGGTTAATGTTGGGTTGTTGCTTGGTGCGGGATATACAAATCTGGCAATAGGTTCAGTAATTCTTACTACTACTAATCTGATTTGTATTAATCTGGCTGGAATACTCACGTTCCTTGTTCAGGGCATACAACCGCGTAGCTGGTGGGAGGTCGAAAAAGCAAAAAAAGCAACCCGCATCGCCATTGGAATTTGGGTGGCTCTGTTGGTTATTCTTGCAATAATTATCTGGTATTGGAACTTGACTATTAATCCTCTTTAAATAGTCCAACTGTTGGATAAGATGGGATGAAGTTTAAAACCAAGCTTTCAAACGTTCCTAAAATTTTACTCCAATATTAAACGATGGCTGGATGCCAATATCATATATATCTACAGGGACACTTCGGAACTGATTTTGTGGAGAGCTTTGATCAATTACAAAAGATAGGTCGCGGTACCATGGGTTCTTCCGATCTAAAAGATTGTAAACAGTGAATGAGAAGGTGAGATCGGCCTCTCCAATTGAACGACTGTATTCAGCAGAGATATCGGTGCGGTAATAATTTCCAAGTCGCTGTTCGTTATGTGGACCAAATGTAGCCAATTTGTTTGGCGTACCGCTAGCATAAATCCACGAGAGATATAAGGAGAAATTCGTCGCAGGTTTTAATTCTGCAGATACGGTATAACGGTAGGTCCGATCCCAGTCAGCATAAAAAGAAGTACCATTGTTGATCTCCGGGTTAGATAAAGTGATTTCAGAAAGGGCAACCGTCTGGTTGATTGTTACGTACTTAAATTGATTCCGCAACAGAAATTCTAGCCCTTTTCCAGTTCCGTTATTTTGTAGATACCAGGGATTGTTGTTAAAGGTATTGCTTAGAGAAAAGGTGTTTATTTCATGTAGGCGGAGGTTATTAAATTCTTTGTGGTAAGCCTCTGACTGAATATAAAGCCAATCTGCAGGAGCATAATAGATTCCGGCAGAAAAATAATCTACCGATGTTGGTGGCTGATTGTTACTGGCTAAAATCCAGATATCGGATGTGACGGTATTACTGAGTGAAATCTTGTTTAAAAATTGATGGTTTTTACTATATCCCCCGGACAGGGAAAGGTTAGAATCAGGAAAAAGAGTAATTTTAGCTCGTGGTGACCACCGCAAAAATTTGCCGTTGCTGTAGTAATGTAAACGCATCCCTCCAAAAAGATCCACCAGTTTAATACCACTGTAATCGAGTTGGAAATAGGTGTCAATTTGATGGGATGATTGGGAAGAAAAATAGCCGGGGCGTTCAAAAGAATCCTCCAAATATTCACCTAGATAATAGTGATAAGAAATACCACTTGTGCCAAACCAGTGCTCCGTCGATAGCTGCAGTTGCTGCTCGGCTTTTATTTCGTTGAGGACACTTTGATTCTCAAATGGAAAAACAAAGGCCTGTAGTGCACCCTGGGTCTGCGCAATATCGATATAGGTAAAATCATCTTTTGAAAACGATGTTTCATAGATGCTGGTACCAACCGTAGTCTTCGAATAGAGTTGGTCCCCAAACCAACGCTGATATTTGATACTTCCGGCTGCATTTTGCCAATCGTTGGTTGTAGATACGTTACGCTCTTGCAGGTTGTCGGGATTATTTGTTGAAAATGATCGATAAAGTCGGTTGGATTGTTGCCGCGTGTCGTCACCGCCCCAGTAGCCGCTGATGATAATTCGATTACCACTTTGTGTTTCGAAGTAGGTTTTAGCGTGCATATCAAAAAATGAGGCATCCGTTTGGTTGGGCGTCACCAGACGGGATTCAAAATCAATAAGATTATCATCCAGAACTGCTCTATTGCGATCGACATTAAGTCCCCATTCTACGAGATCTCTGTTGTTAAACCAGTTAAAAGTATCCATATAGGATGTGCGACCCGAAATAAGCCAGCTGCTTTTTCCTTGTTGGATAGGACCCTCAAGTGAAATGCGAGCCGATGTATTACTAAGTCCTGCAGATCCAGATAGCTGATCCAGTGATCCGGTTTTAGTTAAGAGTGAAAGCGTGCCGCCGGGAGGAGCTTGAAATTGAGCCGGGGCCACATCATAGAAGAATCCACTGCGCTTCAAGATATCAGCATTAAAGCTATCAACAAGGCCAAAAAGATGGCTTTGATTGTAAATGGTAATATCATCAACCAACACCTGAAACCCATCGGTTGTACTGCCGCGAATATTTAACCCGTCACTCAAAGCTGGAGACAGTGATACCGAAGGAAGGTTTTGCAGGGCTCGCAGGGTATTCGTTTCTCCCATAGGACTAAAGGTTCCCATATCAACAAGATCAGTGACTTCGCTATTAATATCATTGTAGGAATTAGTGCCCGTAATAATGAGTTCGTTGCCGTCAATGCGTTTGGGCTGCAGCCGAAAGGTAAGTTCGTTAAGGCTATTTCTTTTGGATACATCTATGCGGATAGTTTTGGCACTATAGCCTACATAAGAACTGGTTAACTCAATAGTTCTTTGATTAAATGCTCTGTTAAACGAAAAGGCTCCGCTCTCGTTAGCACTAGTTCCTTTGGTAGCTCCCTGCTGTTGCCAACGGATCGTTGCAAAAGGAAGACGTTCGCCCGTTTTAGCATCTACGACCTGTCCGCGTATGGTAACTGTTCGACTTTTTTCTGCGGTTGTTTTTTCTTGATAGATGATTACCTGCGACCGCGTGCTGTCAACATCAAGAGATAATTGATAGGGTGCCAAGGCCGTACGAAACTCTGAAAAAAGGTTTTCTTCTGATGTCCTGAAGCTGAGATGGATATCAGAAAGTAGGGCATCACGATAGAGAAATCGGAAGGGAGTTTCTCGTTCTATATCATTAATGATTTGAAGTACGGGCTCATTATTATACTGATATTGAGCCCAGGCGGATTGCCCAAAACCAATAATTAGTAATCCTGGAATCACGAAAATCTTAACTAATCTCTTATATGTGGTCATCCTTTAGTGTGCTTCAAAAGTGTAGCTTTGATCGCCGGTTTTTGAAAATTCTCCATTTAGCACAAGTTCAAGATCTTGCAAAGCTAATTCAAGATTATCGAGTGGTAATTGACCGGAAAGGGAGTCATCAGCAATGGGTTTCGGCAATGTAATAGTGATGTTAAATTGTTGCTCAATTTCAGCAGTAATATCTTTTGCCGCTTTATTTTCAAACACAAGTTCTCCATTAAGCCAGTCGAAATATTCTTTGCCGTTTGTTTTTTTGGATATGCTGATTTCTTTATTGTTGCTAATAGATGCGGATTCGCCCGGTGATAATGTGGTCGATTCTGGAGTCTGGCCGGATGTTATTTCTATTGTACCCTCATCCAAGTAAACCTGCATCTGTTCGCCCCATGAACTCACCAAAAAACGAGTGCCTAAAACCGAAACTTTACCCATTGCTGTTGTAACCTCAAAAGTCCGGCTTCGTTTTGATGGAA
>JBEPWP010000141.1:0-5174 GCA_041642355.1 Fodinibius sp.
GAAATGTGCGATACCGGGTTTCAGTGCCGGCATAGTAGTCTCCACCAAGGGATATCGATCCCCAGTTGCGTCGAAGCGATGTTAAAGTGAGTCCACCACCATAATTCCATTCACGATAACCTGTACTGTAACCTCCCTGGCCACGAATTGTGAGCCATTTGGTAGCATGATTGCTATAACGTAATCCTATAAAAGCTTGGTCAACGCGGTTATACCTTCCATCGGGAGTGATGTTTCCGGGTATGTTATTGATAACGTTTAAGAAACCTTTGCTAGATTTGTCTCCCTCTTCGCCATCATCATCAATAAGATTAGCTAAAAATCCGCTGGGTTTAAACGCTTTTTCGAGTGTGGCTGTACTATCTAACGTGGAATAAGCTTTTTCTTCTTCGGATGAGAGAGGAACTGTATTGGACTGTTGGACGATTAATGAATCAGATCGAACGGTGGTGCTATCTACGCTAAAACGTTCTTCGTTTTTATAGAGAGAATCGGGCAATACGGTGTTTACTTGATAATTGGTAATCCGCGAAAGCTGTTTGAATTTAATCATTGGGAAATCGAGTCCTACCATCTTTATTTTGATATCACCTCCAATGCGCACATCTACTGGTAGCCAAAAATCTTGCCCAAAATTATTAAACTGCTGCTGATATGAAGTGCTAAATGATTTGATAGGGGCTGGAAATTTAACGACATCATTAGGGATTAAATCAACTTCGATCAGAGCATATTCCTTTGCCAAGACATAAGCAGTACCCTCAAAGAGTGGCTGTAGTTTTCGTGCGGGGGTTACCTTAATCTCATAAACTAATTGATTGTCGATAGAGGTTTGGTTAACCAACTTAAAATTGTAGTAATTAAGTGCATCGGGATGAGTAATACCCACCAAATTGAATTCAGCAATTTCTATGTTGTCATCATAAAAGTTAGGCAGGTAGCTCACCCCCGCAAAATTGCTGGCTGCTTCAATATTGGCTGTTTGTCTCTTTGATTTTTGCACCTCGCGATGGCCTTGCTGTTTATCCCAGAAGACTTCCGAAACGGATTCAGTAATGGATACAATGGCTGTATCATTGGATAATGATTGTCGTGTATAGGCATCGGCGCGATATGAGCTAAGTTTTTTGCGCCACTGCTGTTTACGGTTGATCACTTCTCGCATAATTCGCATCCCGGGATCTTCGTCAGTAACTACAATTTCCTGCATTTCTGTTACAGATGGTTCTAGTGCGATTTTCTGTTGGGATGCTGATGATTGTCTGATGTTTAACTCTTGGGTTTCAAATCCGATATAACGAATTATTAGCGTAGCCGGTAACAGTGAGTCTGGAATAGTAATAGAAAAATTGCCGTTGCTGTTGGTGATGGTGCCCCGGTAAGTATCTTTTATCAAAATATTGGCGGAGGGAAGAACTTCTTCTGTTTGGGCATCTATGACGGTACCGTTAATCATTTTCTGAGCCTTAAGAGGTGAATAAATTAAAAACAGAAAAAGAAGGGTGGGTAGAATTATTTGGATTCCGCGCATTGATCTTGTTTTGGAGTGAGTAATTCAGCAACCTTGTACTTATTTTACGGTTTTTTGTTACAGAAAGCAGGATCATCAGGTAAGTTTTGATAGAATTTTCGGGTGTTATATTAGCAGGTTTTAAAAAAGGAGCCCAATTCTCGAGCAGGAATGGTGGTGTTTAGGTTAAATAATGTGTTATTTTTAAAAAGTTGATTATTGAAAGCTTTATGATGGGATAATTACTTATATGTCAAATAAAAAAAGTCCGCTGGTTAAAGCGGATTTTAAACTATTTATCTAATTATTACTAAAAGGTATATCTGTTAGTAAGACTTTTGGAAGAGCAATTCTTACAAAATTTTCCTTTTCATAATTATAATTTTATTTCATGCATTTATTCATACTTATTTGTATAATTGGTCCCTATGAAATCACTTACGGACAAACAGCGACAGCTTTGGGAATATATCTTGAGCTTTTATGAAGATTACGGACAATTCCCCAGTTATGAAAATATGCAGCAGAAATTTGGCTATAGCTCGTCAAACAGTATTTATCAGCATCTGCAAGGACTTACTAAAAAAAATTATCTGATTAAACACGGACGCGGGCAGTACGATATTCATCCTGCAAGACGAAATGAGCTAAGCGGTTTTTATCCCGGTATCCCTGTTAAGGGGCGTATCGCTGCCGGCGCAATGCATGAGGCTATTAGTGAAAACCTTGGGCATCTACCAGTAGAGATTCATCCCGAAAAATCTGATCACTACTTTGCTTTAATTGTTGACGGGGAAAGTATGATTGATGCCGATATACGTGACGGTGATTATATAATCATTGATCCACGGGAACCCAAAGATGGGGAGATCGGGGCTATTCGCTATCGAGGAGAAACAACGTTAAAAACTATTCGAAAAAAAGAGGATGGTATTGTTTTACAACCTGAAAACCCTTCTTATGAACCCATCGTTATTACCCCTGATGAGTGGGAGGAAATAATGGTGTATGGAACCTATGTTGGCAAAGCCTGGAAAAATGGAGATGACTGGGGGTTAATTTTTCGGAATGGATGATTAATACGATTGACAAATATTGTTGATGGGCGACCATAGCTGATTTCCAATGTGTAAAAATACTAAGATCTTTTCTGTACCAATTGAAGCATGATTATATCATAAACAGCGTGGGCAGTCACGGCGGCGATAAGTCCGGCATATTCAAAAAGGTAACCCAGCATCATGCTGAGACTAAACATCATCACGCCAAAAATAATATGGCCAATGGATTTAAATTTAAAGTAACCGTGTATTCCGATAAAAATTGCTGAGGTAATCCATATGCCAAGAATTGGCTGAATGGCTCCTCGAAAAAGTAACTCTTCTCCGGCTCCCGCAAAGCCTGATAGTTGTGCACGATCAAAGTTAGTGAGCTTCATTTTGGAAACTGTCTCTATGATATAAAAATCATTGAGCACGTCAGCTACTGGCGGATGTTTAATAATGAATCCAATGATACCCGCCGTTGAGGCTCCAGATACAATCCCGATAAAAAGTTGGATGCTCGTAGTGTACCCGTGGCCGAAAGCGGTATATAAGTTTCCGTCACGGAGGAATTGAAAAATAAGGATGGTGATTAACAGATAAACAGCGGTAGAAAGAACGGAGAGTAACAGTAATTTACCGCTGGTGATTTGAGTTTCGTTGTCGGTTGTGGGTTGTGAATCAGGGTTTTCAGTGACCATGAGATTGTGATCAGCGCAATTTATGTAAGTCCGTGTTAAGGTATGGTATCAACTCAAAAGTATAAATTTGTAAAACCAATTAGCATAAAAGTTTGAATTATGTAAGTTAGAAATTCTTGCTGAGACTGTTCAAAACCTTAGAAATAAACATTTGATATTATGAAACGATTGTTGCTCTTACCTTTACTTATATTGTTTGTGTATCCGCATGATGCACAGGCGCAGGATCTTACGATTGATCCCCAGATGTATGACATTATTGATGCCGTAAGTGTTGATAGGTTGGAATCAGATATTCGAACGCTGGCCAATTTTGGAACGCGTCATACGATGTCTGATACTACGTCGTCGGAACGCGGCATTGGTGCGGCTCGCAGGTGGATTAAGCAGGAATTCGAGAAGATCAGTGAAGAGTGTGGGGGCTGTTTGGAAGTTCGTGAGCAGCGTACTCTTGTTGAAGCCGATCCCGACGGACGTATTGATGAGGATACCTGGGTGGTAAATGTATATGCAGTGTTAAAGGGTAATACGCATCCCAATCGCTATGTGATTATGAGTGGTGATATTGACAGTCGCGCTTCGGATGTAATGGATGAGGAGATCGATGCGCCGGGTGCTAATGATAATGCTTCTGGCATGGCCGGAGCGATTGAAGCGGCGCGTGTGCTGTCAAACTATGAATTTGAAAGCAGTATTGTTTTTGCCGGACTTTCGGGTGAAGAGCAAGGACTTTACGGCGGACGTCATATGGCAGAGATGGCCAAAGATAAAGGTTGGGAAATTATCGGTGTACTTAATAATGATATGATTGGAAATATTGCAGGTATTGACGGAGTAATTGACAATCGTGAATTCCGCATTTTTTCTGAGCCCTATTCTTCGCAAGCCAGTGAGCGCGAATTGCAGATGAAACGCTTCTATGGTGGAGAAAACGATGGTATTTCACGTCAGCTTGCACGCTATATTTACGAAACGACAGAACTTTATATGCCGCAGATGGATCCGATGCTGATTTATCGTCTTGATCGTTTTGGTCGCGGCGGGCATCATCGTCCGTTTAATGAAGCCGGTTTTGCTGGAGTTCGTATCATGGAAGCCCACGAAAATTATGTTCAGCAGCATCAGGATATTCGTACTGAAGATGGTATCGAATACGGCGATGTGATTGAACACGTCAATTTTGATTATGCTAAGAAGTTAACGGCTGTGAATGCCATTGCAATGGCCTCGTTGGCGAAGGCACCGCCGGCTCCAAAGAATGTGGAGATTGGCGGAGCGGTACAACCGTCGACTACGCTGCGCTGGGAAAAACCTGATAGCGATTTAATTAAGGGATATAAAATTTATTGGCGTCCAACGTCTAAATCCCTATGGAAAAGCCAACGATATGTGGGTGATGTGAGTGAGTTTACACTCGAAAATATCGTTATCGATAACTACCTTTTTGGCGTTTCGGCCGTCGGTAAAAACGGGCACGAAAGCGTTGTTTCCTATCCTTCGGGATTAATTCGCGATTAACTTTGTATTTCTCTTTCTGATGGCTGCACTTGCCATCCGATGGGTTAGAAAGGTTTAAAATCCACATTCTGAATTTGTTCAGGATCTGAATATGACAATAATCTATTCTATCACTTAAAATATTGAATCATGAAAAAACAAATAATTACTACTTTAATAGCGGTAATGGCTTTTTTGTATTGTGATCAGGCTATTGCCCAATCGGATGTTTTAACGCTCGAAAATGTTTTTGATCTGGAATACGTATCTGATACGCAAATTTCCCCGGATGGAGAGCAAGTCGTCTACCAACGTAATTTTATGGATATCATGGACGACCAGCGACGATCTAATTTATGGATTGTGAATGCTGACGGCAGTCGGCATCGTCCGCTGACGTCGGGCAACAATAATAATTATTCA
>JBEPWP010000142.1:0-5174 GCA_041642355.1 Fodinibius sp.
TCTTCAAAATCAGGCACATCTTCAGCATCAAGAACCTTAAATTTCAGGCTATCCCGATCACCAAATTTACTATTGCAAAAGGAAATCATATCCTCCGACAGGTCTGTAACTTCGATATCTCGACCAGAATATAAATCTGCCAAACCTTTGGTTACAAACCCTGTGCCAGCCCCTAACTCAATAATGGGACCCGACGGAATGATATCTCTCCACGGCTGTAACGAAGCTATAAGACGATTAGCAACTTCGCGCTGTACATCAGCATGTTCATCATAATATGATACAGCACTACCAAATGATTGAGCAATTTGTTCTTTAAAACGATCCCACTCAACAATATCTTGTTCACTCATTAAAAAACTTCTTCCGAAACTCTTTATTCAAATTATTCTTCAGCTGCCATTTCACCGTCGGGAGCCTGCCATGTTGAATCGATCTCGAAAGTGCGAAGCATCGATCGAAACTGTCGTACAAAGCGACGTTTGTCGTACTTCGGTGCAAACTGAGCAAACTCAAGCATGAAAAGACGGTCCGTTTCCTCATCATACACCGTGAAATTTACAAATGGACCAGCCATAGCATCATTGGTCATCGTCCAAACACCTAAGGTTTCGAAGGCAAGTTTATCGTTATAGGTAATTTGTTCGGTTTCATGCGGACGATTATAAGCTGTAGTTACGTATGAGCTATCGCGCGATCCCCGAATCCATTTTTCTGTCAAGGAATCTCTTTTGGCATTAATCCAATCCTGGTCAATGTGGTTAGCGTTATCCATGTCTTTCCACCACATCCAAAACCAGCGATCGTTTTCCGGGAGTGGACGTCGCATCGTCATAAAATGCTGCTTCTGCTCATTTTCCGTGTAGGTTGTATCGATATTCTTAATCCAGTCATGCTGAATGCGCATCCGCCATCCTTCCGTCTGCCAGATACTGTCAGCCAACGCTACCTGCTCTCCACGATCATAGATTTCCTCTGTATAACGCTGAATTTCTCTGTCGATAAGATTAGCCGTTAACGTTTCCTGAGAATTTTGAATTTGTTGGGCTAAGGTAGAATCAGACTGGGCAGATAAGATCATCAGCCACTGATCGCGATACCAGTGATCTTTCAAAGGAAAAGCAAACGATTCTCCCTCCCGAACCTGACGTTCAATTTCGTCACTTAATAAAGCACGGACTAATTCTGCAGTATTTGTACTATCCGTGATTGGTGCTGCTACAATAATATTCTTGTATCGTTTTAGCTGTTCTAGCTGCTGATTCGAATTAAAGTCCTGAAACCTGAGATCAAATCGTGGTGGCTTGCCGGGTATAGTTTGAATCCATCCCCCATATGTTTCTCGTAATGCATTGGCCGTCTCACTTTCAAATTGAGTGGAATCCATGACAACAACAACTTCACCAAAGCTACCACGTGCCTTTTGGCGATAATCGCCCTCACAGCCAACCCAAACACCTGTTAATAAAAGAAATACTGCTATTTTTAATACTGATTTCATAGCCTCAAACTGATATTAAATATTACTCCTTACCATACTTCAACCTTCTAACAAATGCAAACACTTCATCCTTCCATCCTTCTTCGGGGTAATGTTTTCGGATAGTATCAATCAAAGCACTTCCCACGATAAAACCGTCCATATCCGCCGCTATTCGCTGGGCATCTTCGTGGGATTTAATTCCGAATCCCACCATTTTGGGGTTTTGAGTCACATTTTTCTGGACGCGATCAATAAATCGCTGTACCGACCTTGCCACTTCATCGCCTTCACGAGCCCCTGTAACGCCGGTAACCGACACACAATATACAAATCCGTCTGACTGCTCATCAATTTTGCGCATCCGTTCATCAGACGTATTTGGTGCGACTAAGTAGATAATCGGGAGCTTATTTTCTTCTGCATAATTTGACAAAATGTTCGACTCTTCGATGGGAATATCCGGGATAATTAGCCCATCAACACCAACTGCAGAAGCATCTTTGCAGAATTTTTCAGCACCGTATCGTAACACGGGATTGATATAACCCATCAAAATAATGGGGATATCGCATTGCGCTCGAACTTTTTCTACGATCTGCAGGATTTTTGTCATCGTGATTCCCTGCTCGATGGCTACATTACTGGAGTATTGAATCGTGGGGCCATCAGCCAGCGGATCACTGAACGGCATCCCCAGCTCAACCATATCTACCCCGTTTTCTTCGAACCCCAGAATGAGATCCACCGTTGCTTCGAGATCCGGATAGCCGGCCGTTAAAAACAGGCTCATAATCTTTTCCGAGCCGTCGTGACGTTCAAAAAGTTGTGCTATTCTGTTTTCTGTCTGAATCATTGAACCTTTGATTTAATAGAACGCGAATTATATAGTTTATATTGATTTCCGCAGATTTAACATTATACCAGTAGTCATTCGTAATAACCGCGTTATCGGTGTTCTAAAGATTTTTTGAGATAGTGCCCATATCCTTATCGCCGCGACCGGAGCAATTAAGTACCACAATTTCATCTTTCGATGTCTTGGGCATCAGCTCATTCAAATACGCGACCGCGTGAGCTGTTTCCAACGCGGGAATAATACCTTCAGTTTCGGATAGTAGTTTAACGCCCTCCATCGCCTGATCGTCGGTAATGGGTTTATAATTAACGCGCTTTGTTTTATGCAGATACGAGTGCTCGGGACCAATGCCCGGGTAATCAAGTCCGGCCGAAATGGAGTGTGCCAACTGAATTTGTCCTTCAGAATTATGCAAAAGATAGCTCATAGATCCATGCAGTACACCGGGTTGACCAATCGTAAACGTTGCTGCTGTCTGATCAGTATCAGCACCTAATCCGGCAGCTTCAAGTCCATACATTTGTACCAACTCATCTTCGATAAACGGATAGAAAATGCCTATCGCATTCGATCCGCCTCCCACACAGGCCAGCAGGTAATCGGGCGTTTCTCGTCCCTCAGCTTCGGCTAACTGCCGACGCGTTTCATCCCCAATCACGCGATGAAAGTTCCGTACCATCTTGGGATACGGATGTGGTCCCACAACCGACCCGATAATATAAAATGTATCTTCAACATTGGTAACCCAATCGCGAATGGCTTCGTTAGTAGCATCCTTCAGCGTCTGCGAACCACTGGTAACGGAACGTACTTCTGTCCCCAACAAGCGCATGCGTTCGACATTTAACTTCTGGCGCTCCATATCCTCTGCCCCCATATAGACGATGCAGTCCATCCCAAACTTTGCACAAGCCGTCGCTGTGGCTACGCCATGCTGACCGGCTCCCGTTTCAGCAATAATACGATCCTTGCCCATGCGCTGGGCCAGTAAAATCTGTCCGATAGCATTGTTAATCTTATGTGCCCCGGTATGGCACAAATCCTCACGCTTGAGGTAAATCTTGGCTTTTCCATAATGATCGGTCAATCGATTAGCATACGTCAGCTTCGTCGGACGTCCAACATATTCATTCAGCAGCTGGCGGTATTCATTTTGAAAAGAATCGTCATTCCAGGCTTCTTCGTAGGCCTGCTCCAGATCTTCTAAAACCGGAATCAAAATTTCCGGGACAAACTTGCCGCCAAAATCGCCGTAATATCCTTCCTTCGTCGGTAAATCGTATTTCATTTTTGCAACTTTATTAAGGTGTCATCCTGAACTTGCTGCGTCCCGGTGATTCGGGGTTTCAGGATCTATTAGAATCATTTGTTTTCAGATGCTGAAATAAATTCAGCGTGACACGTGTTTTTAACTTTAATTATTATCTAATAAAATCTGCCGAAACTTTAGTGCAGGCGGACTCAATACTCATGACTCACTACTATAACTCCCCAACTTCCTGCTTCTCCCAGATATCGCGCATCTCTTCCATAAACGCATCTACTTTGTCAAAATCCTTTACACCCGGCTTAGCCTCCAACCCGCTGGAAACATCTACTGCATACGGATGAACCTGCTTGCAAGCTTCTCGGATGTTATCAGAATTTAATCCACCTGACAAAAAATACGGTACGCCCTGGGCTACCTCATCTAAAACAGACCAGTCGAAAGCCTGTCCCGTTCCGCCCCATTGGCCATCCACTTTAGTATCAAAAAGCAGGTATTCAACATGATCCAGGTACGGCTCAATGCGACTATTCAGATCTGAGGTGGTATCGTCCTCTTCAACATGAATAGCTTTAATCACCGGCTTATCTACCAGCGAACAGTAATCGGAATTTTCGTCACCATGCAGCTGTACAAAGTCGATACCCGTCTGACGAGCAATCATATTCACATCATCCAGCGGTTGATTCACAAAAACGCCCACGCAATCTAGTCCGTGCAGCCAATTTATCATGGCCCCTGCCTTTGCCGGGGTTACGTGGCGGGGACTTTCCTCATAAAATACAAATCCCATGTAATGCGCCAACGCTCCCGACACAAACCGGGCATCTTCGAGTGAAGTAATTCCACAAATTTTTACTTTGGTGCGTTCTTCCGGATCTGCAAACATTTACTCTTCTAATTCTTTTTCTTTGGTGATTAAACTCTTCAATTCCGATTTCATATTCTTGACGGCCTTGCCAGGATCAGGCTGACGCATGAAGTGCTCTCCAATCAGTGCCGCGTGAATTCCCTCATCATAAAGTAATTTCAAATCATCGGGACTGCTTAACCCACTTTCCGAGACCAGCACAGTATCCTTGGGAGCCTTATGCAGCAACTCAATACCGCGATGAAGATCCACTTCAAATGACCGCAAATCGCGATTATTAACCCCCAGAATATCAACGTGTTTAAAGGTAACATATTCGATATCCTCTTCCGAATAGCATTCCACCAGTGCCTGCAATCCAAACTCCTCAGTAGCATGCAGAAGCTCGTTCAGTTGATTACCCTCAGTAATGGTGGCAATTAATAACACCGCATCAGCACCGTAAGCTTTAGCTTCTTTAACCTGGTAGGGATCCACGATAAAATCCTTGCGTAAGACCGGGAGCTCCACTTCACGGGATACAATCTCCAGATACTCTAAACTACCCTTGAAAGCCGGTTCATCGGTCAATACAGAGATAGCTGAGGCTCCTCCTTTTTGGTACTGACCTGCTATCTTTTGAGGATCAAAATCAGGTCGAATGAGTCCTTTCGAAGGAGAAGCTTTTTTTATTTCAGCTATGATAGCCACATCATTT
>JBEPWP010000143.1:0-5165 GCA_041642355.1 Fodinibius sp.
TCGAAACCAGTGGGCTTGACTCAAGCCGCGTGATGGGTATGGCCGGTATTTTGGATACGGCTCGCTATCGCTCATTCCTTGCCGAAGAAATTGGTGTATCGCCAAAAGACATTCAAGCACTACTACTCGGTGGACACGGAGACACGATGGTACCCCTTCCCCGTTTTACAACGGTTTGTGGAATGCCAGTTACCCAGTTTATTGATGAAGATAAACTCGAAGAAATCGTTGAACGCACCAAAGGAGGAGGCGGTGAGCTTGTCAACCTAATGGGAACATCCGCATGGTATGCGCCGGGCGCTGCTGCCGCACAAATGGTTGAAGCAATTATGCTCGATCAAAACCGCGTATTTCCTTGTGCAGCTCACTTAAACGGTGAATATGGTCAGGAAGACTTATTCCTGGGCGTTCCCGTCAAGCTGGGTGAAGGTGGAATCAAAGAAATAATTGAGGTTGACTTAAACGACGAAGAACAACAACTTTTAGATGAGTCAGCTGATCACGTACATTCCGTACTTAAAGAATTCCGTCAGCTGATGGACAAATAAATCGCAATAAATTTGAGGACGTAAGGCCCTCACTACTTGCATTTAAAAAAGGACTCTGCCGACCATAGTAGAGTCCTTTTTCATTTTTACCCCATCAAGCCAAAAGATTACTTAAAAGAGACCGGTAATAACGCCGTCATCATTCACATCCATATCCTCAGCTGCCGGACGTTTAGGCAGACCCGGCATCAGCATCATATTTCCGCAAATTATGACCAGGAATCCAGCGCCAGCTGATAATTGCACATCTGTTACCGTGAGCGTAAAGTCTTTGGGCGCTCCCTTCAAGGTCGAATTATCAGAAAGCGATGATTGTGTCTTGGCAATACAGATCGGCAGATCTCCGTAACCCAGCTTCTTATATCGAGCAAGATTTTTAAGCGCCTTTTTCTCAAAGTAGATATCATTCGCTCCATATATTTCGGTAGCAATGGTATGGACTTTATCTTCGACCGGCTCATCCAAGTCGTACAGCGTTACCTTTTCAGGATCCGGATTGGACTCGGCAAGATCAACCGTTTTTTCAGCTAGTTCCGTTACTCCTTCTCCGCCTTGGGCAAACCCTTCGTGGGCGGCACACTCTACGCCCATTTCCTTACAGAATTCATAGATGCGATCAATCTCTTGCTGGCGATCGCCCTCAAACTTGTTGATAGCCACTACAATAGGTGCCTTAAACTTTTTCATATTCTCGATATGGGCCCGTAGGTTTTCTAATCCTTTTTCAAAAACTTCCGGATCCTCATAACCATTCTGAGCCTGCTCTACTGATAATCCGCCGTGGTGTTTTATAGCACGACATGTTGCTACAAGTACTACTGTAGACGGCCAGATATCAGAGGATCGACAGACTATATCGAAGAATTTTTCGGCTCCCAGATCAGCCCCAAAACCAGCTTCTGTTACCACATAATCCGCAAGCTTAAGCCCGATTTTATTGCCCAGAATACTGCTTGTGCCGTGAGCAATATTAGCAAACGGCCCGGCATGAATGAGCGCCGGCACATGTTCGAGCGTCTGTACCAGGTTAGGCATAATCGCCTCGTTCAAAACGACTGCCATTGCCTTGTGCGCGTCCAGATCACGAGCCCGAACAGCTTCGCCGGATCGGTTGTATCCAACCACAACTTTTCCGAGTCTCTCCTTCAGATCCTCCCGCGAAGTAGCCAGCGCAAGAATAGCCATAATCTCCGAGGCCGCCGTAATCAAAAAGCTTGATTCGCGGGGCACGCCGTTCACCTTTCCGCCCAATCCCACAACAGTATTACGCAGGGCACGGTCATTCATATCCATCGCCCGGTTCCAAAGCGTATTCGTCACATCAATATCCAGCTCATTACCTTTGTAGATATGATTATCGAGCATTGCCGCCAACAAGTTATGCGCTGTTGACAAAGCATGGATATCCCCATTGAAATGAAGATTAATTCGCTCCATCGGTATTACTTGCGAATAACCGCCACCGGCCGCTCCACCCTTTATACCGAATACGGGTCCAAGTGATGGTTCCCGAAGGGCTACAAGTGGCTTCTTACCGATTTTCTGTAATCCCTGGCTCAATCCGATTGATGTCAACGTCTTGCCTTCTCCGGCTGGCGTTGGTGTCATTGCCGTAACGAGGATAAGCTTACCGTCGGGACGATCTTTAAATTTTTCTAAAACATTCAGTCGAATTTTTCCGGTGTACTTTCCATAAAACTCAAAATTCTCTTCATCGAGCTCAAGATCCGCCATAAACTGACGCATGTGATTTAGAGGAGCATCCTGCGCTATTTTAATACTTTCTTCCATGATGATATTGGTTAATTGAGACTTCCAGGTTTAAAGAACCTAACTGTCTAAGACCAGCGTATGCTGACAAAAATTAATCTAGACAAAAAAGTCTTTTATTATTTTGATAATGAGGCTAAGAAGAAATGTATTAAAGCGCAATTTTTAATTGAGATGTGTGACTTTTTTAGAGCCGTTTATCCTCCTTTTACTGACTTCATTTCGTCACCGTACCTCGGTAACCCGTGATATATTCATTGGTCCAATTACGGCGCCGATATCAGTACAATATCTTCGGCTACCAACCCCTTTTCATTTTCGATCAAGTCAAATTCAAAAATAAGATCTCGGCTGGGTAAGAATTTCGTATCAAAGTTATCCTCAAACTGGGAGATATGTGCAAAAACCGTATTATATGGTGATTCCTCAAAACGGGAATCAGTGATCCAAAGATTTTCCCCGACATCCGTTAAGAACCGCAGGAATCCGTATCCGTCATCATGTGAAAAGTCATAACAAACACCACGTACTCGTGAACCGGGTTTACCCCAAGCATAGGGCGATTCGATGGGCAACAGACCGGGAATCAGGTAGCCGGAAATATAAACATCGGTCTCTTTTTTGAGATTGGCAGACATATCATCAAAACCGACCAATTCAACGCGCACTCCCTTGCGCTGAGCCGCATCTACTACACTTACATAACTACCATTATTTGTGAGTAGCACAATTTTGTCCAGATCATCGGCCTGCGTAACAATATCCACGGCCATATCCATATCAACCGTAGACTTTGTAATCGTCTCCTCGGTCTCTGCATCCCTGTAATATTGCACCGGCTTTTTTATCACCTTATACTCAAAATCACGCAGCACCTCGCTAAAGCGAGTAGTCTTATTCTTGTAGTCCTGATCTTCTTCAGCACGTCGCTCATCAAACGCCAGATATACATTCATCCGTGAGGGAGACATTCCATCACGGCAAGCAAATTTACGTAACACATCATATCGAAGACCAAATCCACCGTTCATGGTTACATTAACTGCATCAACATAAATACCAACTTTGCCCTTCATAATAATATCACCAAATAGTTTTTTAATTATTTGATCCAATAATTTTTCGGCCAAGCAGGTATTCCTGTGAATTAATATCTGCTACAAACAAATCAGGAATATGAGCCTTGCTCATCAGATAAATAATTTGGTAAAGCCAGCAAGACTATTCCTGCTCCGCCTACCAATAACATTATGAAGCGACTTGTCCATTCCGACTCCATCCATCCTATTACATAAGGAAGAGCATATAATGAAAGGGCGGCAATAAACATCATCAGAAATGTGCGCAAAAGTTGATAATCGACGGGGTATATTTGCACACTTTTATAATAGAGCATCATAGCCATGGATGCATAACTTAGAAGGGTAGCGTAGGCTGATCCCATCATCCCCAAATAGGGAATAAGCAGAAGGTTACCCACTACCGTAATTCCCGCTCCTATAAGCGTAATAATGGGTAATATTTTTGTTTCCTCTTCGATAAAAATTCCGGCAGAAAAGTTCATATACCATCCCTGAAACCAGTAAGCTCCCAGCAAGACCGGAACAATACTTAATCCCGACCAATATTCTGCACCTACCAAATAAACATCTAACACTGGTACTTTTATCTGAACGATATGTTGAGCAAACAGAGCTACTACCAAAAAACAGATTCCGGCAACTACGTTAAAATACCTAAATACATCGCGATACAGTTCGGGCGCATTGGGATCGTCAGATTCGCGCAAAAAAAACGGCTGCCAAGCCATACGAAACATCTGCACCAACAACAGCATAAACACCGACAGCTTATAACAGGCGCTGTAAATCCCTACCACATCGTCGGGTGTCATGTCAGGGCTATATAATTCAGTTACCGTAGATTGTGACAGGTAATTTCCAAGGAAAAAGCGATCGAGTGTTTCGTTAATGGCGTAGCCGAGTCCGGCCGGAACGAAAGGCAATCCAAACTTTAGTGCCCGACGAAATATAGGCGTATCCCAATTGCCGGAAAGCATTGGAACCGTGACAATCCATAAGGCAAGCGCGGTTAATCCCGAGGCTATTAGGCTGGCAAAAAATACTGCTTCAATACCCCATCCGAGTCCCAAAATTAAATAAAATTGAAGACCAACATTCACGACAATATTCCCAGTTTTAAATATAGCAAAAAGCCACGAGCGTCGTACTAAACGCAGTTCAGCAAAGGGGACCAACACCATGGTATCAAACCAGAGAATACCCAACATCATCCAGTATAAACTTTCACTACCGGTAGATTGTAAGTTCATCGCTGGCATTAACACAGGTGCCAAAAAGACAAGCAATACGACCAATACCGAGGAAAGAGCACCCAATCCTATTTGCAGAGTCTTGAAAATATTTTTAGCCTGATCCCGATCCTTGGCATAACGTAGATAAGCCGATTCCATACCAAACGTAAAAACAACATTTAGAAATGCGAGTCCGGCATAGACCAAACTCACTACCCCATACTGCGATGTACTGAACACATCGGTATGCAGCGGAACCAACAGGTAGCCGATGAACCGAGCCAGTACACTGCTTATCCCATAAATAAGTGTATCAGAAAGTAGTTCTCGTAGCTTTTTCAATGGATACGATTATTTCAACCAATAGATTTCTCTACTTCATCCCAACTCCTCGTAATAACAACCATACTTATTCAGCTTTTACAAGCTTCTCAAGGGCATGTACCCCAAGCAAATAACTTTGTTTCCCAAATCCGGTAATAATACCATCGGCCACTGCCCCCGTTAATGTTTGCTCTCTAAACTCTTCTCGG
>JBEPWP010000144.1:0-5142 GCA_041642355.1 Fodinibius sp.
ACAGCAATAATTTTTAGTGCTTTGAATAAATACATTGTCTTAGTCCTCTTATTTGTCAATCCTCTTTGCTTGTCCACCATAACGTGCCAGCTATACCCATTGAGAGTAGTGAAATATAAAATCCAATATGTGGTACAGAAGTAGCGTTAATATTCAGCAATTGCTTGCTACCCAGAAGCGGTGGCTGATACGTCATACCCGGTACTTTTATCGGGGCATTGGGATCTAAATTGTGCCCATAATCATATCCCCAGATATAAAAGTCTACCAGTCCTGCAATAGCGAACAACACAAATAAGCCTAACCAAAATAAAATCCATTTGTGATTCCCTATTCCCGCGATTACCAATCCACTGATAATTAAAAAGCCAAATATAAACGGCATAATTTTAAGCTCGGGGATAGATTCAGGATTTATTTCTTGCATCCCTATATAGTGATTCAATCCGTTGATATTTTGTAAATCATTTTTCTCCTTACCCTGAATATTATCAACTGTGATATTCATTCCAATACCCTCGGGGTACTGCGGCGCCTCCATGCTAATGCTCCAAATTGGGAAAAAGTAAACCCCAATCAATAACAGTGCAGCAACGGCCATCCAAACTCTTTTTTGTTTGTCCATAATATTCAAAGTTAAAGTTTACAATTCTATTGAGATAAGAAGAGAGGAGGCTTCACCCTCCTCTCCCCAAGGATTGAGGTCACTTTACTGACCTGTGCTATAAGAGATCGGTGTATCTGAATCTTCTGGAGATACCCGTACATAACCCTGCATCTCTTGGTGCAGAGCTGAACAGAAATCGGTGCAATAGAATGGGAATACACCTTCTTTTTTAGGCTCCCATTTTAGTGTTAATGTTTCGCCCGGCATAACGAGAAGTTCGGCAGTATTTGCCCCTTTCATCGCAAAACCGTGTGGCACATCCCAGTCCTGCTCAAGGTTGGTAACGTGGAAATACACCTCGTCGCCCACTTTAATACCTTCAATGTTATCAGGAGCAAAGTGGCTTCGAATAGTAGTCATATATACATGCACTTCGTTGCCATCACGCTCAACGCGTGTTTCTTTCTCACTTTTTGCAGCTTGAGGGTGATTATTTTCATCGATTTCGTAGAATCGTTTCTGACGCTTCTTCACTTTGTCAGCCGTAATTCCCTGCGCGTAGTGCGGCTCACCTTCTGTAGGGAAGTCGAGCAGCAGCTCCATTTTATCGCCGGAAATATCAATCAGCTGTGCTGAGTGGAACATTTCTGGTCCTGTTGGCAGATAACGGTCCTTGGTAATCTTGTTTAGTGCTACCAAGTATTTACCATCGGGATTCTCACTATCACCGCCAGGAATCATCAAGTGGCCGGGAGAATAATACACATCAATACGGTCAACAACTTCGGTATTTTCAATATCCCATTTAACAATTTCTGATGAGATAAAGGCCGTTGTATACGCATATCCTTTTCCGTCAAACTCGGTGTGGAGTGGTCCTAAACCTGGGTTCTCAACCTCACCGTGCAGAATAGAGTCGTAATTTAATACCGGAATACCCTGTTCTTCGCCTTCGAAGTCTTCATTCTCGATGGCAGTCATCATTTTTTCAAATGAGTGTACCGGAATAACTGTAGAAAGCTTTCCGCCAGCCGCAATGTATTGTCCCGTAGGATCTACGTCAACACCGTGCGGTGACTTGGGCGTAGGCAGAAAATAAACGATATCATCCAGCTCACGCGGGTCAAGAACACGTACTTCTTCAATCACTTCACTTTTGGCAATACCACCTTCTTCGTGGTCAATATAGTTTCGATAGTGCTCACCGGGGATCATTTCACCCTTTCCTTCCTTGGCATATTCCGCTGCTTTTTTCCAGTTAATAGCAGCGATATAGTCTTTGTCATTCTTAGATGCATTGATTTCTAACATCGTATGTGCTTCTTCACTATTGTAAGAAGTAAAGAACGACCAACCGTCAGAAGGACCTTTCCCAGAGTGAGAGAGATCATAGTTGAAACCAGGCATCATAATTTGAAAATCTATGCCCATTTTTCCTTCTTCAGACACCTTGATAAAAGAGATAGTCCCTTTAAAGTTCTCTTTATAGCTATCAATGCTTACATCCATATTCTCCAAATTATCCTCTTTCATTGGTATACTAAATCGCGTAGCCGCAGAAACGTACTCAGTATTTGGAGTTACAAAAGAAGAAGCGTGGTTACCGGCAGAATTTGGTATCTCGATAATCTCTTGGGTTTTAAACTCATCTAAACCAATACGAGCTACACGCGGAGTATTATTTTCATTAATAAATACCCAGCGACCATCCGTTTCCCCATCTGTTTGTGAAAGTTCAGGGTGGTGTGCATCGCCCCACGGTATAAATCCGTCGGTAGTCTGCAACATTGCTTTTGTCTCTTCAGAATATCCATACCCATTTACCGCAGCCTGTGAAAAGACTGGAATGGTAAAGATATGTCGACCAGATGGCAGTCCATAAACGCCCATCTGACCATTGTAACCACCAGAAAAGAAGCCGTAAAATTCATCGTGCTCTCCTGGTGCTACGTAAACCTTCTCTGCAGCGTCAGAAGAGGAACCAAACTCCCCGTTCGAGCTACATCCCATAGATATAAATCCTATAGCTGCTACTGCCGCAAGCGGCCACAGCAAAGATTTTTTTAACAGTTTATTCATAGTAGTGTGTATTTGATTGTTATGTATTAGCGATTGTTTATTGTGATTCCTGTGCCAGGTATTCTACCACGGCTCGTGCCTTTTCTCTTGTCAATTGCTGATTGGTCATTCGGGTCGGGTATTCGGATCCGATTGACTTTGCAACTGGATGCTTCTCAAGCATTTCCTCCGGATTTAAAATCATATTCATTACGTATGCTGGAGTTCGAGCATTTAAAATGCCTCCCAGAGGGGGGCCAACATAGCGGCTATCTAGCTTGTGACACGCACCGCACTTCATATCAAAAACCCGCATCCCTTCTTTGGCAAGCTCGGGGTCAATTTCGTCGATAGTAACCTCTTCTTTCACCGGACCGATTCCGTTTGTCATTTCAAATTCGGTCAGCTCCTGCTCCTCTTTTTGCGAGTCAGCATTCTCGGTTTGATTATCCGAACTTCCTCCGCAGCCAATGAGTAATACCGCCGCTAGCACAAGCAATCCGGCAACTTTTGTAATCGTAGTATTCATAATCCTTTTTATTTTAAGAGTTTCTTGTCTTCTATTAATAGACATGCAATTTAGATGCCAATTTAATTTAGGTTTCTATTAAGGGGTTAAAAGGTATAAATCATTGTTTTAGCAGTCTCCATGTGATAAAAGCTTATTTCAATAATACGACGCTTTGCACTAGTGCAACGAGCCTTCTGCAATTATTTGCAGCCATGCAATACTGCTTCATAATCAACTCCATATAAATTTCCCGTCTGGGGTAATCCTCAGATCCTTTTCCTTTCCTTCTTTCGACATATCCTGCAAGCTCGTAGTTGTAAACACGTCGTTTATTTTGTCACGCGTTCCTTCCCACATATCATGCATCGGACATGGCTTTTCATGTCCACAGCCAGGTAATCCCAACACACATTCTGTAAAAATAGCCGGACCATCGATCGCCTCAACAACTTCTTTGAGCGTTATATCACTGCCCCGTCGTGATAACCGCACCCCTCCCTTGGGCCCCTTCATCGATTCCAGAAGGTCGGCGGCCGTCAACTCTTGCAGTATCTTTGTTAAAAAGTGAAATGAAATATCCAACTTATCACTCAATCCTTTGATAGACATATATTTTTCTCTCGATATCGATGCCAGATAAATTGAAGCACGAAGCCCATACACACACGATTTCGAGAAGATCATTCGTTTATTTCTGAATTAAGACAATTTTGTCTTAAAATATATACTGAATATAAAAGACCTTCAACTATTTTTTATTAAAATTTGGTCAATTCAAGAAAAGAGTCTCAAAATTTAATTTAGAGAGGGATAATCTATTTTTTATATCGGTAAATATACCACTTAATGGTTTCTCTTAATCGCTCTGCAAATGATTCTTCTCTCTTCCAACCCAGCTCATTTCTAATTTTTGAGGCGTCAATAGCATAGCGGAAATCATGTCCCGGCCGATCTTTAACAAACGTGATGAGCTTCTTGAAATCTGAGCTCGGTGCATCCCCTACCTCTTCGTTAAGTATATCACAAATCTTTTTGACTAAGTCGATGTTCTTCCACTCATTATTTCCCCCAATGATATAAGTTTCACCTGATCTTCCCTCATTGAACACCAAATCCAAGGCACGACAATGATCCCGAACGTAAAGCCAATCACGTACATTTTCCCCTTTTCCATACACGGGAATATCATCATGGTTCAACGCCGTACGAATAACGGTGGGAATCAACTTTTCGTCGTGCTGATGCGGTCCAAAATTATTGGAGCAGTTCGTCGTAACCACATTCATTCCGTAGGTATGATAATATGAACGGATAATGAAATCACTCCCCGCTTTCGAAGCGGAGTATGGTGAATTTGGCGCATATGGCGAATCTTCTGAAAAAGCACCCTGCTCTCCCAGCTCGCCATACACTTCATCCGTAGAAACATGCAAAAATCGATTCTTCATCCATGCCTCCTCATCCTCTTTCCAAAACTGACGACATTCTTCAATCAAATTAAACGTCCCCACTACATTTGATTGAATAAACGGCTCTGGACCCTTAATTGAATTATCTACATGCGACTCGGCTGCCAAGTGGAATACGCCTTCGGGTTTATAGCTACGAATGATATCTCGTACGGCATCCCGATCTACAAGATCTAGCTTTTTGAATCTATATCGATTAGAGTGCTTAATCTCGCTCAAATATGATAGATCTGATGCGTAGCTAAGTTTATCGATATTGAGCAATTCATAATCGGGATAATTCTCATGCAGATACAAAAGCAAATTTGATCCAATAAATCCCGCTCCGCCTGTAACTAAAATTTTCTTATTCATCAGAATAAATCCTTTTCTTTAATTTCACTTAGTCGCGGTTGATGCTGATCTTTCTCAGAAATAATGGGATTAGTAACCTTCCAATCGATATCCAAAGCGGGATCATTCCAGTACAATCCCCGCTCTCCTTCAGGATAATAATA
>JBEPWP010000145.1:0-5127 GCA_041642355.1 Fodinibius sp.
AGCGGCGTCGGTTTGGAGGAAGTTTTCATAACCAGCATTACGTTCCAGAATACCTATGCGTCGCTCCTTAGCCGAGATAATACCCATTGAAACTGAGTGGGCCAGGTTTTCGCCCAGCGGACTTCCAATAGCCAGTACCATTTCACCAACTCGAATGTTATCGCTGTTACCTAATTTTATAACATTCAGGTTTTTAGCCTCAATTTTTAATACAGCAATATCAGTTTGGGGATCGGTGCCAATAATTTCAGCATCATATTGCTTGTCGTTATAGAGGGTAATTTCAATTTCATCAGCATTCTCTACCACATGATTATTCGTAAGAATATATCCCTCTTCTGAAACAATAACCCCCGATCCATTACCTTGGCGGTAATATTCTTGCTGTTCATCGGGTTGACCAAAAAAGCGGCTGAATGGATTGGTAGGAGCTTCAACTGTTTGAGTTACATTGACGGTAACAACGGTAGATTTTGCTTGGTCAGCAATTTCAACAATCGCATCATTAAGTTCCCCAATGGTTTGGGAAGGTGGTTCCTCTGCTTTTTCAGCTGTAGTAAAATCAGGTAAAGAAAACATGGACGCTTTATTTGTCTGCATATCAACGGTATAGAGTCCAACTATTAATACAGCCAAAAAAGCCCAAAGTAAATTAGATGAACGAATTCTTTTCATAATCAACTCCGTTTAAATCAATATTATTTTTGAATTTCTGATAGTTCAATAAACAGGTAAAAGCGATGATTTATTGTGCTCCATCAGAAAAAAGCGGGAGCTGCTTTTCATGGCAACTCCCGCAGTGTTGGGAATCAATTTTTAGTTATTTGGTTTTAACTAATTTCGATCTGTTTCTGAACCTTGTCTTCGTTTTTATCAATGCTGATATTTAACAATCCATTTTCGTAGGTTGCAGAAATACTGTCTTCATCAACATTGTCAGGCAATTGAAATGAGCGTTCAAAAGAACCATACTTGGTTTCTACGCGATGGTATTTTTTGCCTTTTTCTTCATTTTCAAAAGTACGCTCACCGCTAATAGCCAGTCGTCCGTTTTCCAAGCTGATATTGATATCCTCTTTAGACATGCCTGGAAGTTCAGCAGAGATTAGGAATTGATCTTCAGTCTCAGAAATATCGATGCCCGGCACAAAGCTATCACGGCGATCGTTAACTACATCATTGAAGAACTCATCCATAAGGTCAGAAAAGTTCTTAGATGTTACATTTTTATTAGGTCGTGTATATCTCATTAATGTCATAATAGACACCTCGTAAGTGAATTTGTGTTCGAAATAGTTGGTTGATCAAACTCACTTTTAAAGGAGCAACACCCGTGCCAAGTGCTTTGTGTGGCATATATACTGACATTGAGCCAATACTAACCTGCGTTTTTTGCAGATGTTAGAATGGAATATTTAAAAATGTCATTGCCGATTAGCCAAACCGACAGCACCGCTGTATTTGTGGCAGAAAGGGCAGTTATCAGAGAACTGTGACAGGACGGTATTATCAACTGCTTACAGATGACCGCTATTTGTTACTGCCTACTGATAACTGTTCACTGTAAACAGACTTTAACCATAGCTCTGATTCCACTCTTTGGCAATGAGGAAAGCCATTTCAAGACTCTGTTGGTAATTTAATCGCGGATCACAGTAGGTTTCGTAGTTTTTATGAAGCAATCCTTCATGAAGACCATTGGCACCACCTACGCATTCAGTTACATTATCACCGGTAAGCTCAAGGTGAACGCCGCCCAGGTAGCTGCCTAAATCGCGGTGAATGGCAAACGTTTTTCGGATCTCGTCTACTATGGCGTCAAAGTTACGTGTCTTGACGTTATCATCGGTTTTAAAGGTATTGCCATGCATGGGATCACAGCTCCATACAACGGGCATGCCTTCGTGTTTGATCTTCTTGATGAGATCTGGAAGTCCATTTTCAACTTCATCACGACCAAAGCGAGTAATTAAAACAATTTTCCCCTGCTCGTGTATGGGATTAAGTCGTTCAATTAATTTCAGAGTATGATCCAGATCATAGTTGGGCCCAATTTTAATGCCAATAGGATTGCGAATGCCACGCAGATATTCTACATGGGCACCTCCCAAGTCACGAGTTCTATTTCCCAGCCATACCATGTGGGTACTCAGGTTATACCAGCCTTCTCGACGAGGTACCCGTTGGGTTTGGGCCGAATCGTAATGCAGGTTTAATCCCTCGTGCGAGGTATAAATATTTATCTTCTGGAGGGTGTTAAATTCATTGGGCGTAATGGTCTCCATAAAGTTTACGGCTTTTTGAATGGAGTTAACCATCGCCTCATATTCCTTGTAATACTCATTTTCTTTCATGAAGTCGAGCTCCCAGTATTCGGGATGATGTAGATCTGCAAAACCCTCGTCAGATAGAGCACGTAAGAAGTTGAGCGTTAAAGCCGCTTTGTTATATCCTTCAATGAGTCGTTGGGGATCCGGGCGGCGGTCTTCTTCTGTTGGATTGATACTATTAATGAGGTCACCCCGGTAGTTATGGATTTTCTTGCCATCAACAACTTCATAATCCCGAGATCGCGGTTTTGCATATTGGCCCGCAATACGTCCAACTCGGATAACAGAAGTTTCCATCTCGTGGATAAGGATGAAACTCATCTGGAGTAACACTTTTAAGAGGTTGACAATCTTAGGAGATTTGCAGTCGGCAAAACTTTCAGCGCAATCTCCACCTTGTAGCAAAAAGCCATTACCTGCACTTACATCAGCCAGCTTTTTTTTGAGTGCTTCCACTTCCCACGAAGTAATGAGTGGGGGATTGTTGCGCAATTCGTTATATGCCTGTTTCAACTCAGCTTCATTGGGATAGGTGGGTAATTGTTTGACCGGATAATCTTTCCATGATAATGGAGACCAGTCTTTGGGATTTGCTATTTCGGGAGCCACTGATTTTTCGGAAAACATTTAAATATAAATCTATTACTTCATACTTTCGATAAACCCTTAAGATTACCGAAAATAATGGTTAGGAGCAATCCTATAGATGTTACGAAGTGTTAAGGTTTAACTATTAGGTTATTAAACTAAAATGCTAGCTGAGGGGTTCCAATACAAAAACACCCTGCCGATTAATATAGCCAAATTTTCCATCCAGCTTTACGAGAGCAAATTTGCCATTAAAGTTCCAGGCTTTTTCGTAGATGGGATCGGCAATAATTTTGCCCTGTTCGTTAATGAATCCATACTTGCCGTTGGATTTTATTCGAGCACGTCCTTCTTTAAATGAGAATGCTTTATCGAAGGCAGGCTCTATAATAAATTCACCTTGCTTGTTTATATACCCATACTTTTTATGGTCCAGGTTTTGGTTGTCTTCGGGCATCGCCACGACTGCTTTTCCCTCAGAAAAAGGTTCAGCTTCCAGAAATTTTGACTCGATAATAACGGCACTATTGCTGTTAATATATCCCCACTGCTTAAACCCAAGTTGTACGGGGGCCAGACCCTCTGAGAAAGATTTTGCCTCTGCATACCGGGCGGTAATAACCATTTCTCCCTGGAGATTTATATAGCCCCATTCTTTGTGTTCCGAGGTTTGAACCAAGGCCAGTTTTTCCTGAAATGGTTTCGCTGATGTAAATTGAGGTTGTATCTTGAAATCACCTTTATCATTAATAAATCCCCATAAATCGTTTTTGTGTTTTTGTACTGGAGCAAGTCCATTGTTAAAGCGGGCAGCATCATGAAACTGTGGTTCAACGACAACATTTCCATTACGGTTGATGAATCCGAATTGACCATTATTTCTAACTAAGGCCATGCCGCCATTAAAATTTTCGCCATGGTCAAACTGGGGATCAATAACTATATCTCCTTCTCTATCGATATAGCCAACAGCCCCCAAAAAATTAATAGCTGCTAATCCTTCCGAAAAGTCGTAGGGCCAAACTTGACTAGTTACAAATTTAAATCGCGGATTAATTTTTTTGGTGAGTGTGCTATCCAGAAATCCCACCTGGTTGTTTTCGATGTAGGGATATAGAAAGTTATCGGATGTTTCGGGCGGCTGAGTACTTTTACAAGAAAAGATGAGAGCTGAAATAATGAGGACTAAAACACACCTGCGAATCACTATGCTAATAAGTTTATTATCGATTTGGGATGTTATTTCTTACCCGTTCAATTATTAGAATGTTCCCGAAGGTAAAACGTTAAAAACGGATGTTATAGTTGAAAGGAGCTCGATGGAATAGTATCGGATTCCTCGACTAGGCTTCTGTAGATGACGGCTGTGGCCATTGTTGTTAAGGGATAGGTGAGAATCACACCTATTCCGAAAAGTAACGCTCCCAAGATGTTAAGCGTTACTACAACGATCCCGAATAACAAGAGTTCAAAGGTGAGGTTTTGTGACAGAAAATAACTTTTCTGCAGTGCTACAAATGATGAGTCTCCGTTTTCAAGCATGAAATAAGGAAAAAATTGAAATCGGATGGCGACAAATATGCCGGGAGCAATTAATAGTAATAGGCCAACTGTTACGGCGATTCCATATAAAAAGCTGGCAATGAAATAGCTGATAAAAGGCCGAAAATTGTTAAACATGTCAGCTACTGTTACATGCTCATCCTGTATAAGAAGTAGCATCAACTTCGTAAAACCGAGGCTCAGGAAAAGTTGCACAGCTGTTAACAGCAAAGAAATGAATTGTGTTTTCATGGTAGGGGTTTCGGGCGCCCGCATCATGAAATAAATTTGAGGAACAACGGCCAGTACAATAAAGGTAAGTACGGCACCGATTATAAATGAAGCATACTTTTTATATTGCTGGAAACTATATTTGAAAAGTAGTTGTAAATCGATGGATTTTTGTTGCATAACAGCGAATGATGCACCAGTGTTATTCGTTGGTAAAGCCTGATTTTGAAAGTAAAAATCAACAGGTAATTTCAGGCTTCAAAAGATACGATTTATCCTTATCTTTTAAAGTTTTATTGAATCCCAAAAATTTGTATTCCATTGCGAGAAAATATAGTCATCCGCGGAGCGCGCGAACACAATCTCCAAAATTTAGACGTTAATATTCCCCGTGAAAATCTTGTGGTGATTACGGGTATTTCTGGCTCGGGTAAAT
>JBEPWP010000146.1:0-5116 GCA_041642355.1 Fodinibius sp.
GCTGTCATTCCCAATTGAAAGACGTTTAATAATGCAATAGAAAGTGAAGCACCGCTCAATCCAGACATTGCACCGCCAAAAATCGTTGTAAAATAACGTATTTTTGAGACACTGACTCCAAGCGAGTCAGCAGCTTCAGGATTTTCACCGACAGCTCGGATCTTTAGTCCCAGGTTTGTTTTATTCAAAACGAATGACGCAACTGGTACCAACAAAAATGCAAGGTAAACGAGAATATTCTTACTGAAAAATAATTCACCAATGACAGGAATATTGCTCAATAACGGGATGGGTAGATCAGGAAAACCTTTAACTGTTTCCACAGTACCTACTAGAGTCTGAAACAGTAAGTTGCTCATCCCCAAACCAAAGAGATAAAATCCGATGCCGCTGATCCCTTGTTGTGCTTGGAGAGTGATCGAAACAAACCCCATTGCTAAACCCATTAAAGCGCCGACGGCCATTCCTGCGAGGACTCCCAGCCATAAACTGTTGGTATTAAGAACGACATAAAATGCGATAAATGCCCCCAAGATCATTTGTCCTTCAACACCCAGGTTCAAGACACCACTGCGTTGACTGAAAGCCTCACCAATAGAAGCAAATAAATATGGGGTTGCCAACCGTATTCCTGAAGATATGATGCCGAGAAGAACAGTAATACTGAACAGATCTGAAATCATGTTGTTTTCTCCACCTGTAACTCTGATTTTTCTTCACTTCTTATGTCAATTTCTTGTTCTTCATTGGATACAGTCAGTCGTTTTTGCTGCCGTTTTTTGCGCCAAATTTCACTGCTGACCACAAAAACAACAACCAGGCCATTAAGTGCTGTAATTAATGTGGATGGTACTTGTGTCACTCTTTGCATCGTATTAGCACCAACGAGAAGACCGCCGAACAAGGCAGAGGCAGGAATGGTCAATAAGGGATGAAGTGAACCAAATAGTGCAGCCACAATACCGTTATATCCAGCTCTGCCGGTGAATCCAGATGTCGACCCATCAGTTATCATCCGGTAATTTACACCAAAAACCTGGGTAGCACCCGCCAATCCAGCCAGGGCGCCGCTTAGCATTAATGCGATTATGATGTAGCGATTCACCTTTATCCCTGCGTATCGTGACGCAAATTTATTTTGACCGACCGAGCGTATGCGGTAACCCAGTGTTGTGCGCCACAATAGTATATAAACCAGAACAGCTAATATCACAGCGATTAGCGCTCCCAAGTGCAAACGGGTGGGAACCCATCTTGGCAGCCGATAGGCTTCCACGAGCCGTGCAGTTTGAGGGATTTGTGATGCTTTCTGGGATTGAACAGGATCAATCATTGGTCCAGTGAGTACAAAATTCAACAATTGAACTGCGATTGCGTTCATCATTACCGTACTTAAAATTTCATTAACATTGAAATAAGCCTTTAGAGCACCCGGTATGCCGCCCCAGATGCTTCCCGCTAATGCAGCAATGAGCATTGCAAGGATGATCATTAACCAACCTGGCATGCCGGTATACCTCAGCCCAAACCAGGTGGCGGCTATTGCACCAACGATCATCTGACCTTCACCACCGATATTGATCACATTGCCCCGGTAGGCAATACATATCCCAATGCCCACAAGCAAAAGGGGGGTTGCTTTTACGATGGTTTCAGCTAGTGCATTTGTGCTCCCAAATGCACCCTTGAGAAGAGAGCGATAAGCCACTATGGGGTTCACATCCAATAGAATCAGCATTATTGCCCCAACAAGCAATGCGCCCAATGTTGCAAATAAGGGTAAAAGAGCATCAAACAAAGCAGATAACCGTAATTTCATAAGGCTCCGAATCTATTATGTAAGTTGTTTTTAGTGAGATATTTGCGCATTTTATAATGATAACAGTAAAAGAATAATTTTTTGTGTGTATTTACTGGATAAAATTTTACTATATATTTGATTTTATTTTAAACCAAAAAGCTTTAATTAAAGATAAATCGCCCATATTCCTCTCTAGACATATTTTCTTGCATTTTATTACCAAATTTGCAATGACAGTAATCCCATTATTATTGCAATCATCGACTTGTATTTCTGCTAAACCTCTGATAATTCTTAAGACACCATTTGACGAGACAATCTGATTACTTCTATTCCGAATTTGTATTTTCCTGCCTTAATCGTTTCTTTATTGACCAAAGGTTCTTTTGTTATATGTTAAATATTTAATTTAAATATTTAATGACACTAAAAATGCTTGATGAAGCATCGACGTCGTTTATGCTGCCGTTTTTCTAGAATTTTCCATAGAGATTGAACATCAATGTTAGCTTCCAGTTCTGGATTGGATTCAACAACCTTTATCCCACGTTCATTGAACACCCGGCAGAGACGGTCCATCAGCACAAGGTTGACACCGAGCCCCTGATATTGCTTTTTCACAGCAACTAGATACAAATCTGCACGAATATTTTTATCCATTGCGTGTAGTAATCGTAGCCAGCCAAGAGGAAAGAGCTTTCCAGAGCTCTTTTGGAGGGCAGTTGATAGTGAGGGGATTGCTGCCCCAAAAGCAACCAGATTTTCCTTTTCATCGACGATTAGCGGTACAAAATCTGGATGGACAAAGTTGAAATAAGCATTAATATAATGTTGGATCTCGCGCTCTGATAGGGGGACAGCGCCATAGAGATGGCTGTACTCTGTGTTTATCAATTCGAATATATCCGGTGCTCGTGCTAATAAATCACCCTTGCTTTTTGTTGCTAACAATTCAAGATGATTCCTGCTGAGTATTAGGTCCGTAGCCTTTGTGATCTTTGGGTCCAGGGAAACAGGTACCTGGAGTTCATATTCAACCCAGTCTGTGTCCTTACTATAGCCGTGATGCGTCATATGTTCTGGATAATAAGGATAATTATACAAAGTCGCCAGCGTGCCTATTTCATTAAAACCTTCAATTAACATTCCTTCACGATCCAGATCTGTGAAGCCCAGAGGTCCGTGGAGAGCTGTCAGTTGATGTTCCTTTGCCCAGCTCTTAACAACTGAGAGTAACGCACCAGAGACTTCCAGATCATCCACAAAATCAAACCAGCCAAACCGCATGTAATGCTCGTTCCACTTTTGGATATGCTTTTGATTGAGGATGCCAGCAATACGACCGACTACCTGATCCCCACTAACAGCGAGCCAATAGCGCGCCTTACAATGCTCAAAGGATGGATTATTTTGAGGATTCAGAGTTTGATATTCATCCTTGAAAAGGGCAGGGACATAAAAGGGATTATCTTTATAAAGCTTAATGGGAAAACGAATAAAATTTCGCAACTCACGATCATCACTAACTTCTTTTAGATGGATTGTCATAGAAATAATTGCTCCAGGATGCTATTGCAAAAATTAAATTTCAGATAATTATAATATTAAATGGATTTCATTAGATTGTATATATTTTTTAAATAATAAATTTTTTTAAATTGCACGGAATTATACTCAAGTTCTAGTATGCTATGTCAAATCATCCGTAATAATGTTTAAACATAACACCTTAAAGTTGGCTCAAATTTATTCTTGGTAATCGAGTAGAGGTATTTTGGAAAGGTGGCATAACAACAGGTCTGTGCAAGGTATTCAATATAATCTACAGGATTAAACGCTACAAAACAAATGACCATGAAGCAATAATAATAAATAAATTTATATAGTTTTTGAAAACATGTATTCTCATAAACTATAATTATCTAAAAATAGGTCTATTTACGACTATGATTACCATCATCAAGCAAATGCACATAAAGCTTTGAGCGTCCCTTTTTTCCAACTTGCTCAATCACCCCCATGTTACGCAGGCTGTATGCCATCTTCTGTGCAAGCCAGCGAGGCATCTCCCCGTACTTGGCAAGATCTGTTGTTGTGAAATTATCTGGTAATCCCGATGGCAGCAGCTCACTGAGATCAGATGGCTTTTGATAGGTATGTGTCTCCAGGACTTCTAAGAGCTGACGCTCAACAGTGACCCATCCATGCTGCCGCCAGGGCTTTTCTCCTGTAAATAAGCGGACCTCTTGTTCTTTTATCATGGCTATCTCGAGAGAAAAGCGCTCAGAGCAAAGTAAATGAGGAAAACTGACCAGTTCAGCAAAGATTTCCTCTCTACGCCCTTTCTTAGGAGATTTTCTCCTATTAATTTTTCCGATTCCATCTTTAGGCTGTTTAAGAAGCCACTTTTCAGCCGCAATTGGATAAACTAATTTCAGATTGTAGTTTGAAGTCAACTGTGCCATTTTTGTTTTGATTGATGAGAAATTGCCGGTCTGTATCTCTATGATGGAACCGTCACTGAAGACATCGACGATAAACCCATCGATCAGCACCTCTACCCTACCGCTGGATCCGGCGTACCATTTTTTCAGCGCAGCGTGCAAGGGCTGCTCATTAATGCACCCAATTTCATTCATTATAAATTGATTTCATTATCATAATAACATTTTCTTGTTACTAAGCAATGCTATGCGAAATTATAGTAATATTAATTCATTATAGAATAAAATATTATATATATTTACAAATATTCATCCATAACACAAAAATCTGTATTGTGTTCACTTCTATAAGTAGGATTAATAAAATCCCTTAGAATTGTACAATACATCTTTATTCTAAGGGATAGTTATGTAGTTTATTAATTACCAACCCATGCTTATCTATGGGAAAAGTGTTTGTCTCAGCCGTTTCCATCCCTCTTTGGTGTTTAACCGCTTCAATCGCCAGGTACCAACAATACCATAGGGAATAAAAAGCACAAACAGAACATAAACAGCGCCGATTATAAAACTAGCCGATTCTCCTATGAACCGTCTCAATAGGAAAGTAGATATATGGTGGATGAACGCGCCAATGATGGCACCATTCAGTGTGCCAACTCCGCCGATCAATACGATCAGTAGCCCAGTCACAGTATATCCTAGATCGGCGACATGAGGGCTGACAATGGGTTGATATAAAGTATGTAAGAAACCGGCAAAGGAAGCGGTAATTGCCGAGACAATCAGAACGATCAGTTTGAAATTTGTTGTGTTATATCCCAGCATTTTCGCGCGTTCTTCATTTTCACGAATTGCAACACACACCCTC
>JBEPWP010000147.1:0-5105 GCA_041642355.1 Fodinibius sp.
TGATGGTGCAGTTAGTTTGCTCAATCAAGATATTTCTGATGGGATTTTAACCCAGCAGGCAGCAGATCGCATTGGATTTGATATTGCTGAAGATACTGAAAATGTGCTTGATCGATTATCTTGGCTTATAATAATAAATGAAAATATGGAAACGCTGCCCTTACGCTTCAGGGAAGATGCAACTGACACATCAGCGGAGGTATTTTTCCCAACCAGTATTTTGGCTGGTCAGTCGCGGTTGGGACTTCGGTATTTTAATAATGATTTGCAGTTTCGATATCGTTGGGTGGGGCCGGGGTATAATTCATTGGCAAATACCACGGTTCGTAAAGATATTGCCGGTTTTTCAGTAAGAGATCGCATTAGACTGTTGGAAAATCAGATATATTTAACATTGGGGTACGAAAATTTGCGGGATAATGTGGTTAACAACAGGGATGCGACTACTAGCACGATCAACTATCGAGGCAATGTGAGCTGGTATCCCGTAAATCAAAACTTACCAAGAGTAAGTCTGGGTGTGATGAAACGTACCAGAGATAACGAGGTAAATTTAAATAACCCATTGGTTGCTTCGATAGATGGGATATCGGAGCAAGCCGCCGTGCAGAATATTGTTATACAGAGTGGAGATACCTTGATGACAGAAATGCCGCGGGTTTCAGACTCTTACCAAGTGACAGCATCAGTCAGCAAGGAGTTTTCGCTGTTGGGAACTACTCATGATGCCAGCCTCAATTATTCATTGCTGAACACATCAGATCAGGTGTTTAAATATGGGGATTCTCAAAGTCATAGTTTTTCCATGCGCATGGTTAATCGATTTCAGAGTTTGCCACTGCAAACAAATATTGGTTTTAATTACAACAATTCGGAAACATCCGGGGAACTTAACAATGTAAAGATATTGGGCGCAAATATTGGTGGAAGTGTTTTTTTGTTTGATGACAAAGTAAATGTCGAAATGTCGCTGGCATTTACGAAAAATAAATCAAAATCAGTACCATTATTAACCAGTGATAACGGGACTCCTCAACTGTCACTTGATGATTATTACAGGCCCGGTCCTAGCAATGAAGGGTCGCATACAGAAAGCAACTCCTACATTGTAAATATGAGCACCCGGTATAATGTAAATGAAAGACATTCCTTTTTGATGGATGTTAAATATTCGAACGTGCGAAACATGCTTTCATCCTCTATAAAGTATCCAAACGATCATCTTATTCAACTGCGTTATATCTTCAATTTCTGATTATGGCCAAAGCCTCAAAAACATGGAAAGGGCGGTTGGTTTTGCCGGGACTCCTGCTTGGAAGTTTGATCATAACGATCCTTTTAGCGTTTTCGAATCCCATAATGGAACTCAAATTGGATGTGACTGATCAGCTATTTGATCTTCGTGGTCCCATCGCTGTTGAAGATACCTCTTCAATCGTTATCGTTTCAATAAGTCAGCAGGCTGACCAAGAGATTCCGTACAAATACCCCTGGCCTACGAGTATACACGCAAAGCTTGTTGAGCATCTCAATGAATCCGGAGCTAAAGCCATTGGTTTCGATGTTCTTTTTGATAAACGAGATAACTACGATCTTGCCAATGATTCGGTATTTGCGGATGCAATTAGTGAGCATGGCAATGTTGTGTTGGGGGCAAATGTCCAAAATGCAACACAGGGCAGAGGTCAAAATAGCAGTTCAGCATCTCTGACCTTAGTAAAGCCTAATCGCGTATTGCAAAATGCAAATAGTAGTAAAAATGGAATAGTCAGAGCCCAATACGATTCTGACGGAGCAATACGAAAATATATATTAGGCTTGGAATATAATGGCCAGCAGATGTATTCGCTGGGATTAGAGTTGTTGAAACTATATTCTAATATAACATCTGATGAAATCAATGAAACTGAGGGATATTTAAACTTTGGTTCTTATAAGATTCCCAAATTTGGGAATCAATTGATGTCGATTAATTATTTTGGACCTCCCGGCTCGTTTACCCGTCATTCGTATGAAACAGTTATTGATGATTCTACTGTTGTTCTAGCGTCCGAAGATTCAACCTTCCAGATAAATTCTTTTACTGATCCCGACTTTGGACTCAAACACACCGATGCTTTTGAAGATAAAATTGTTTTAATTGGAGCAACCATGCCTGAGCTTCAGGATCTGCATGCAACACCGTTTGCGGAACAGGGAACGATGCCCGGGGTCGAAATGCATGCCAATGCTATCCAGACGATTCTATCAGGAAAATACATTTATCACATTAATCCCTGGATAAATGTAGCCTTACTGATAGTTTCAATAGCTATAATGGTTTTTGTGGTTAGGCACTTTTCAGGGTTATGGGGATTTGGATTTTATATGTTTTTATGTTTGTCCGTTGTTGGCGTTACAATTTGGCTGTTCCTAGAGTTTAATACCGTGTTGGATGTAGTTGCAATGCTAACGGCACTGTCTGTGGGATATATATCTACGCAGAGTTATCAATATATCATAGAACAGCGTGAAAAACGTCGTATTCAAGGATTGTTCTCATCCTATGTTTCTCCCGCTATTGTTGAAGAGATGGTAGAGGAAGGGAAAGAACCTGAATTGGGAGGTGATGAGGTGTATATGACGGCCTTTTTCAGTGATATCCAGTCGTTTTCAACTTTTTCTGAACAGATGCCGGCCAAGATATTGGTGAAATTGATCAATGAATATTTGTCGGCCATGACAACTATAATTCGGGAGCATGGGGGCACGCTGGATAAATATATCGGAGATGCTATCGTGGCTTTTTTTGGTGCTCCAGTACCCAGAGAAGATCATGCATATAAAGCGTGTGTAGTTTCGCAATTAATGCAGTATCGTTTGGCAGAGCTTAGAGATAAATGGAGAAAAGAAGGAGAGAAATGGCCCGAAATAGTACAGCATATGCGCAATCGTATTGGAATTAATACAGGAGTGATGGTAACGGGGAATATGGGGTCTGAAAGTCGTTTTAATTATACCATGATGGGAGACAATGTAAACCTTGCCGCCCGTTGCGAAAGTGGCGCAAAACAGTTTGGGGCTTATACCATGGTTACTGCTGATACTAAGGAAGAGGCCCAAAAATACGGTGATCGTTGTGTGTTTAGATACCTGGATCGGATTGTGGTAAAGGGACGAACCGAACCAGTGGATGTATTTGAAATAATGGGACTTCGGGATCGGCTGGATGAGAAGAGTTTTAACTGTAAGAAAACATTTGAGCAGGGGATAGCCGCCTATAAAAACCAGGAGTGGGATAGAGCCATTAAATTATTTCAGCAATCGTCAAAGTTGGAAAGATTTATCCCGAACGATAATTCTTTGATTTATACTAATCCTTCCTTGGTATATGTCAATCGTTGTGAAGTAATGAGAGAAAATCCACCTCCTCAGGATTGGAACGGCGTTTATGTGATGAAGTCAAAATGACAATTAGGGCTAAATTTGTTTGCTAAAAACCCCCGAAAAATTGTATCTTTGCCCTTCGAGGGTAGGCCCTACGCAGCCAGCTCCCTCTGAACTCCGTCAGGACCGGAAGGTAGCAGCGGTAGGAGGTCGTAGCGGCGTGATGTAGGTTGCTTACCCTCTCTTTTTTTTGTCTATGTTTTAATAAATTATTGCAATTTCTTTTCAATATCATCAGCAATATGTTCGGCATGGACACGGGTATTTTCAATAAATAGTTTACTAGTATCCATCCCTCCACAAACTACCCCGGCTACATACATACCTTCACGATTAGTTTCTAGGGTTTTCTCGTTATACACGGGCATCTTGTCTTTGTCGTCAGTAAGATCAATGCCAAGGCTCGTCATTAAATCAAAGTTTGGTTTATATCCGGTCATTGCCAGTACAAAATCGTTGGAGATTGTTTTCGTGCCTTCAGGCGTATCTAAAACCACTTTCTTTTCTTTGATTTCCTTTACTTCCGTATTAAAGTAGCCAGTAATTTCATCATTTTTGATTCGATTCTGAATATCAGGTTTCACCCAATATTTAACTGATTCCTTAATTTGCGAATCGCGAACAGCAAGCGTTACATTGGCATTAGTACGATAGGTTTCCAGAGCGGCATCAACCGCTGAATTGCCACCGCCAATAACAAGCACATCTTGCCAGGCATAGGCATGAGCTTCATCATAATAATGGCGGACCTTGTCAAGACCTTCTCCGGGAATATTCATCAGTTTTGGGACATCATAAAATCCTGTAGCAACTACTACTTTTGTGGCCTCATAATTATCTTTATCAGTTTGGATAACAAAGGATTGGTCTTGTCCAGAAATATCCTGCACTTCTTCGTAGAGATGGATGTCCAGATTATAATTTTCTGCGGCGCGACGATAATATTCAAGTGCTTCACGACGTGTTGGTTTGGGATTATGCGAGATAAAGGGTACATCGCCAATCTCCAACCGCTCCGAAGTAGAGAAGAAGGTCATATCTTTGGGATAGTGAAAGATACTATTTACTAGGCACCCTCTTTCTATAATTTTTGCGGGGATGTTTCTGCGTTTTAATTCAATAGCGGTGGCTAATCCAATGGGTCCGGCGCCAACAATGATAACCATGAGAAGTACTTTGGGGGTTCAAAATTTTGATTGTTAAAAATACAGCTTTTAACAACAGGTAGCCAAGTTCAGTTTGATGGGAATAATTGATACGTCAGATAACTGGTTTCTATAAATTACTCCTCAGATAATTTTCAATTACGAAGTTGAGCCACCCGCGTGGTTTACTCCAAAAACCGACGTGCCCACCTTCTTTGGTGATAATATAGTCGGTACAGGAATTTTGATTAATTTGGTCTAGTGGTATTGCCTCGGCGGGACATAGCGGATCTATTTTACTATGAATAAGTAGCGTATCGATTTGAATATCTCCAACAAAACGTCTTGCCGAGCATTGTTCGTAGTAGTGATCGGCTCCTTTAAAGCCATGGATGGGGGCTGTAACCTGTTCGTCAAACTCGTACAGGGTAGAACCAGTAAAGATCGGCAAATCCGGGAATTTTTTGCGTTTTTTATTGAGCTTTTTGCGCAATGTTCGCAGAAAACGGTATTCGTAAATACGGTGAAATCCCG
>JBEPWP010000148.1:0-5097 GCA_041642355.1 Fodinibius sp.
CCTTGATAATTGGGCTAGTAAGAGGAAATGCCCTCTAATGGTTAAAGTTGCTGAGATTAGGTGGGTAGATGTATTTATTCAGGAAATAAAAAAGGCGACCTCATAATGAGATCGCCTTCAAAAATTTTATTGTTTTTTAAGCCTTAGTTATTTGGCTCGTACTGATATGGATTTAACGGATGTGATTCTGCACGTCGGTTTTTACGGCAGCCTTGCTCTTCCGTTTGGTCCATACAAGGTTGAGGAGCTTTTCCTAACCCTCGAGATTCGATACGATTTTCAGAAACGCCATTCTCAATATAGAATTGTTTGACAGATTCTGCTCGTCGTTTACTCAAACGCAAGTTATACTGGTCGCCACCAACATGGTCGGTGTAAGCGTCGATACGGATTCGGAATTTAGGAGAATCCATAAGTTTCTGAATGTTTTCATCCAGAATGCGAGCAGCAACATCGTCAATGTTAGACTTATCAAAGTCGAAGTTTACAGTTCCTAGGTCATCCTTTTTAATGTAAGGAGGATCATTACTGTCATTGGGATCTGTGCCCATTTCAATTTCTTGACCGTCGGTAAAACCGTTACCGTCAGAGTCAGCATTGTTAGGATCCGTACCGTATTCATTGATTTCTTCACCATCGCTGATGCCGTCATTATCACTGTCAGCACTTAATGGATCAGTATTGTGTTCGTTAACTTCCTCACCATCAGTTAAGCCATCGCCATCAGAATCTGCTTCAAGCGGATTGGTTTCGTAAGAGTTAACTTCTTCACCATCTTCAAGGCCATCACCGTCAGTGTCGGCATTGTTAGGATCAGTGTCGTATTCATTGATTTCTTCGGCATCAGTGAGACCGTCATTGTCACTGTCAGCACTTAGTGGATCGGTGTCATGTTCGTTCATTTCTGCCCAATCACTAAGGCCATCATCGTCAGTATCAAGCGACCGGAGCGTTTCTTCATCTAATGATTGAAGGTATTCCAAATCACGGTCTGAAGGAGCTCTAAGTTCTTCGGTACCGGCACAGCTTGTTAGCAATGCCATCCCGAGAAACACGGAAGAGAGAAGTAGTATTAATTGTTTGTTAATCATCGTGTTACGAGTATAGGTTAAAAGTTTATGTGTGATAAGTTGTAAGATAGAGTTTTCCAGAAAAATTATAAATACCTGTTAAAACTATTAGCTACAATATGTTATCTAATATAATCAAAAACAAAATAAAGTTAATCTGAAAAATGGGTGTAAGTTTCAAAAAAAGTTCTTTATATTTATCGACCCTTGAATGGGGCTATAGCTCAGTTGGCTAGAGCGCTTGCATGGCATGCAAGAGGTCCGGGGTTCAAGTCCCCGTAGCTCCACTTTTTTTGTTTTGCATTTCTGCTAAGAACCACATTTCTTAAATAACACTGCTTCATACTTGGTATAGGGGTAAATGTTCCAAGTCATTTGATTAATATGTAAACGTCAAGAGATGTTGATCAAATAATAACAGTTGGTAAGGGTGGTAATAATTTCGGGAGGTTATTCGTATGTGGTTACGACATATCAGACAAATGGGCTGTGGCCTTTGTTTTTTATTGTTGATGGGGATTGGTAAGCAAGGGGTTGCTCAGCTTTCGATGAATTTTGAGATTAGTGAGACGCTGGAAAATTCCCAGTCAATAAATGCCCAATCGTTATTGGCAAATGATTTGAGAGGTCCTACCTTATTTCGGTTATCACTGCAAAATAAAAATAGTTCAGAATATCTAAATAATCTCTATTTACGGGTTGTCATTGAATCAGATAAAATTGGTAGAATTTTAGAGGTTCGTCAGGTTTCGGGGAGTCCGTTTAGTTTAGATCCAGGGCAACAGGTTTTTGCTAATAACAATAATTCCGGTAATGGGTTACCTGGGGTTGAAGAGGTCATTCTTTTTGAACGTAATTTTACGGAACCTGGACGAGTGTTTCATAACGAACTAAAGGGGTCTACGTCATTACCTGCTGATAAGTATCAGGTAAGAGTGGAGGTGCGCCAAGGATCAGCAAACGGAGAAGTTCTTGCTTCGGAGACCGATCAGGTTGGTACGAATCTAATAGAAAAAACAAACGACTTTTATCTGTTATCCCCCGGTGATGAACTTGGGTCGGAAACGGTTATATCAAGTCGATATCCCAATTTTCAATGGCAGGGTGGGCCAGCTGTACGCTATCGACTGCTGGTGGTAGAATCGCAATCCAATGAAAGTCCTCAATCGTTAATGGAGGGAGCAATGAGTACGGCTCCCATTCAATCGGTTAGTTCAAGTGGAGGAGCTTCACTGGTAGATTATGAAATGCTGGATGTTGTCGTTGATGGTTCGGGATATCAATATCCTAATACTGGTGTTCAAGAGCTAGAAGAAGGTACGCAATACTATTGGCGTATAATTAGTCAGATCGAAACAAGTAATGGGATCGAGGAAAGGGAATCAGAGATTTGGAGTTTTACGTTGGCTGATTTGCGGGCGACATCTGGAGGTCAACAAGCTGGAGAGACGGCGAGAACATTGGAGCAAATATTGGGAAATCGATATGAGGAGGTGCGGCAGAATGGATTTTCTTTTGAATCTGTAGAGATTGAGGGGCAAAGTTTTCGGAGTGGTCAGGCTATGCAGAAATTGATGGAGCTTGTACGTAAAAGTGAGCAGGGTGATGTATCAATTGTGATAGAAAATTGATGAGCGATATGAAAAAATTATTAAAATATTGTTTATCACTAATAATAATAGGCCTTTTTGGTATGGGAGCCCATCTTTATAATGCCAATGAACGTCCCCTGGCATTTGTCCAAAAATTTAAGCCAAACGTTGGACTAGAGAAAAATGGAGCGTTCAACAATATTAAAGAACGCGGAAAACCTCTTTTTGATGGTGATACTTTACGGACAGATCAAAATGGTTTTGCCTTAGTACAATTTATGGATAAAAGTATGGCGAAAATAAAACCAGATTCGCGACTTATTGTTCGTGGTGATATTGAGAATAAACAAAATACCAGCACTCGTATTGGACTTGAGTTGGGCGAAATATTACTGAATGTTTCGGAGCGTAGTGGACAAAATTTTGAGGTTGCCACAAATTCTTCGGTAGCGTCTGTAAAGGGGACAACCTTTGGAGCAACTTTTGAAGATTATTTTTGGGTTGAGGAAGGAGAAGTAGAGGTCAGGTCAAAGCGGTCAGGTCAAAGCGTTATACTTTCAGAAAAAACATATGGTCAAGTACAGGAGGATGGTTCTATAGAAACCGGTGAGCTGACGGATGAGGAATTAGATGATAGAAATGAGGGATTTTCAGAGATGAATGAAAAGCTTGAGCCAACGATTTATAAAGTGCGTTTTACTAATGAAAATGGAGAAGAGAGAGTTATTGATGTGAAAGTATTTGAAAACGAAAACTAAAAACTGTTAGTCGGAAAACTGGTGAAAGGGGTAACGATTGTTAGAAAGGTAGCTTTACTTGCTATATTAATAGGAATGGTATGTCTCGAAGCAAGAGCATTTGGCGGAGACTATACCAATCCAGTACACCATCAGAAACCTACATTTATTGAACGAAATACTGCTTTTGAACTTCGTTTTTCGGTACCATCTATTAATGCAAGTGATGTGGTTGACGCATATGTGTTTTATAAGACGGATGGGCAGATGGGGTATCAGCAAAAACAGGCCGCCCTTGTTTCTTCAAACTTTTTAACTGAATTAACTGTAGAAGATGAGCAAGCTAATGAGTTAGAGTATTATTTGGAAGTTCACTTAAAGAATGGTGATGTCATAACGTATCCAGATAGTGATGACCCCAGTAGCCCTTTACGTGTTGAAATTGTAGACCCTCAAAAGAGTGAGCGTCAGCGCATAGTAGAGGAAACGGGTGTTGACTATACAATCCTTTCTCCTGATCCGGGAACGACCATTTCAAAAGAAGATGTGGTAGTGGCACTGACATTGTATTATGATCAAGCTAATATTGATACTTCGGCTTCTTTTCGTATGTATATAGATGGAAAAGATGTGACGGAACAGTCAAATGCCAGCGACTATTTTTACAGTTATTCTACCAGTAATTTATCTATGGGACAGCATGAGGCGGTCTTCAAAATTGAAAAAGCGGATACCTCATATGTATTGGCCAATTGGGATTTTTCTGTTGTTGAACCGGGACAAACGGTAAACTCTTTTACAGGAGAGCAAGACCAGCAGAGTTGGATGCCTAACGGCAATGTAGAACTTCGTGCACGAAATCAGGAAGTGGGCGGATACCCCAATGATGCATTAAGTGGTAATATCCGAATTTCGGGACAAAAAGGGGATATCTCATATTCGGCCTTTGGATTGCTTACCACGCAGGAAGATCCGCGACTACAGCCCCAAAATCGTTATGGACTAAATTTATTTGTGGGTAACTGGTTAGAACTTGAAGCGGGACACGTATATCCCACATTAAATACTTATACCATATCGGGACAGCGTATGCAAGGTGTTAATGCTGGGTTTTATTTTTGGGATGAAATGCTGAATCTGCAGCTTATTTATGGCAAATTACGTCGTGGAATTGATAATATCTATAATGAAATTGCTGTAGAAGAACAAAATGTTGAGGGGGTATCGGAACCGGTGCATTCGTATACCTTAAATACCAATGACAGTGGAACCTTTGGTCGTAAAATTGCTGGTGGACGTATTGGGTTTAAGAAAAAAGATCAATTTAACGTTGGTATAAATGTTATCAAGGTAGAGGATGACACCAACTCTATCAGACTAATTGATAGCTTTGATGATGTAATGCAAATAAATCCAAATATTGCCAACAGTCTTGATAACCAGCACCTGCAGGAGTTGGAAAATAATCCCGATGATCTTGGAGTGAGCGGTAACCCAACGCCAAAAGGAAACTTTGTGGCGGCTTCGGATATTGAAGCGCAATTTGATAATAACCGAATACAGTTTAAAGCTGATGGTGCAGTTAGTTTGCTCAATCAAGATATTTCTGATGGGATTTTAACCCAGCAGGCAGCAGATCGCATTGGATTTGATATTGCTGAAGATACTGAAAATGTGCTTGATCGATTATCTTGGCTT
>JBEPWP010000149.1:0-5095 GCA_041642355.1 Fodinibius sp.
TTGTCCATCTTGTTGCTAACCACGCGACCTTTCCGTTCTCTTCGTTGTACTCGTTCGGTTTGTGCCATTGTATTAATTATTCAGCACTTTCTTCTTGTTGTTTTTCTGTAATAATCGTGTGAATTCGGGCAATCTCGCGACGTGTCATAGTAACACGGGCGGGATTTTCCAGCTGGCCGGCTATTGCGCGATTAAACTTCATATCTTGCAATGCCTCCTTTTCGTCTTCCAGCCGAGCCTCTAATTCAGCAATTGATTTTTCTCGTAGTTCGTGTGCTTTCATGATTTATCAAATACCTTGTTAATTAAGGTCCATCGTAATCACGACGAACAATAAATTTCGTTTTTATAGGAAGCTTATAATCTGCTCGACGCATGGCTTCCCAAGCTAAATCTTCAGGGACACCAGCAATTTCAAACAGAATCCGACCGGGCTTAACAACGGCCACATATTCTTCTACAGCACCTTTACCTTTACCCATTCGGGTTTCAGCAGGTTGTGAAGTTTTTGGCATATCCGGGAATATCCTAATCCAGGTTTGGCCATCACGCTGCAACTGTCGTGCAATTGCAATACGGCAAGATTCAATTTGCCGAGAAGTAATGTACTTCGGCTCCATTGCCTTTAAACCAAAATCACCATATGCAAGCGTATGTCCACGCTGGGCAGTTCCTTTGAGACTGCGACGGTGCTGCCTGCGGCGTCGTACGTTTCTTGGTTCTAACATGATCTAATTATTTACAATATTAATTCTTATTTCTTCTACGTCGACGAGAGCGGCGTTTACCTCCTCCACGTCGTCCTCGCGAATCATCCTTTTGTTGGGTGTGAGCATCTCCAGGTGTCAACTCAATATCACCAAGTATCTCACCTTTAAAGATCCAAACCGTAACACCAATTGATCCGTAAATAGTATTCGCTGTAGTATTAAAATAGTCGATGTCAGCACGTAGAGTATGCAATGGCACACGTCCTTCGCGATACTGCTCAGTACGTGCCATCTCAGCCCCACCTAATCGACCAGCACAGCGAATTTTGATTCCTTCAGCGCCCATACGCATTGCAGAAGATATTGCCGTCTTCATTGCACGTCGGAACGAGATCCGAGCCTCAAGCTGTTGTGCAATATTCTGAGCAACCAAACTTGCATCCGTTTCGGGTCGCTTAATTTCACTCACATTTATTTGAACCTCTTTGTCAGTTATAGTCTTCAACTCTTCTCGAAGAAGTTCAATCTGTTCACCGCCCTTACCAATAATAACGCCAGGTCGGCTAGTTTTAAGTGTAAGTAGTATTCGTTTTGGTGTACGTTCGATTATGACTCGAGAAAGCCCTCCATTTTCAAGACGCGTGTGCAAATACTGACGCAACTTCGTGTCTTCGTATAAAATTTCGGGTTCATTCTCTTCGGAATACCAATTGGAATCCCAACCGCGAATGATACCGAGTCGTAAACCTACTGGATGTGATTTCTGTCCCAAGGTATTATCGTTTATTGATTAACTAATTCTTCTTTATTAGCCACAACTACTGTAATGTGGCTGGTACGTTTGCGTATCTGATTAGCACGGCCCATCGCTCGTGGCTGAATGCGTTTCAGTGTCGCACCTTCGTTTACAAAAATTTCTGATACATAAATCTCTTGGTTATCAAGTCGTGCTTCCTGAAACTTATCACGAATATTTGCGGCCGCTGACTTAATAACTTTGGCTACTTCATCTGCAGCTCCCTTATTGGTGAATTCAAGTTTTTTAAGGGCTTTATCTACACGATCTCCTCTCACAGCATCAACAACTAAGCGTACCTTGCGAGGTGATCTACGCAGATGTTTTTGAGTAGCTTTTCCTTTTAGAATTTCTTCAGCCATAATAAATTATTGTCCGGGTTTTTTCGGTGCTTCTCGTGTTGCTTTAGACTTCACAGGGTGACCACGGAACGTCCTTGTAGGAGCAAACTCTCCTAACTTGTGGCCTACCATATCTTCAGTAATAAACACGGGGATAAATTGCTTCCCGTTATGAACAGCTAATGTCAATCCAACAAAATCGGGCGTAACCATTGAGCTACGAGACCATGTTTTAATGACATTCTTTTTGCCGCTCTCATTCATTGAATTGATCTTACGCTGCAGCTTATAATATACGTAAGGTCCTTTTCTTAGCGATCTTGGCATAACTAATTACTTTTTAGACTTTTTACGACTTCGAACAATATATCGGTCCGAAAGTTTCTTGCGTTTTCTTGTCTTCAATCCTTTAGAAGATTGTCCCCATGGCGAACGAGGGTGTCCACCCGAAGCTTTTCCTTCACCACCGCCCATTGGGTGATCAATAGGGTTCATCGCGACACCTCGTGTATGGGGGCGTTTACCCTTCCAACGATTTCGTCCCGCTTTTCCTACAGAAGTATTAAAGTGATCGGGATTACTGGTTGTACCTACTGTTGCGATGCAGTTTCCTAAAATCATTCGAACTTCACCAGAGGGTAACTTTACCGTTACATAACGATCAGTTTTAGCTACCATTTGTGCAACCGTACCCGCACTTCTACACAGTTGTGCTCCCTGTCCGGGGTGTAACTCAATGTTATGAATAAAGGTACCAGGTGGCATGTGTCTCATTGGCATCGCATTACCAACATCAGGCTCAATGCCTTCAGTGCCACTTATAATAGAGTCACCAACGTTTAACTTATCCGGAGCAATAATATATCGTTTTTCTCCGTCAGCATATGCAACAAGTGCGATGCGTGCAGATCTATTAGGATCGTATTCAATTGTCTGTACTTTTGCAGGGATATTATGCTTATCGCGATTAAAATCAATCTGACGATATCGACGCTTATGACCTCCGCCACGATGGCGTGATGTCATACGTCCCTGCTTATTTCGTCCGCCGGATTGACCTTTTCCTTTTACAAGCCGTTTAACAGTAGGCTTGCTAACAGTCACATCGTCAAACACAGGAGAAATTCTGTGTCTGGATCCGGGTGTAGATGGTTTTGATTTCTTGGTAGCCATTGAACTATTTGTTTCTAAATTTCACTAAAGAAGTCTATTTCGCCTTCTTTCAGAGTTACAATTGCTTTCTTCCAAACTTTTTCTCGACCCACGATATAACCACTTTGGGTGTATCGACCTTTTGGCTTGGAAGGCATAATCATTGTATTAATCTTCTTAATCTTAATATCAGGATATCGATCCAAAACTGCCTGTTTGATATCCGATTTTGATGCATTCTTATCTACCTGGAATGCATACTTGCCTTCTTCCTGAAGCCGAGTAAGTTTTTCTGTAATTAATGGTTTCTTTAATACTTGTTTCATGCTACAGCCTCCTCAGCAGTTTCAATAGATCCTTGTAAAACTTCAACAGCACTTTTCTGAATTAAAATAATATCAGCATTTAGAATCTGGTATGTCGTAGGTTTATTAGCTTCCAATAATTCTACATTTGGAATATTACGAGCGGACTTATAAAGAATTTTATCAGTCTCCGCCGTAAGCATCAGAACTTTCTGTTCCTCTATATCCAGACTCTTAAGGATATCAGCAACTTTTTGTGTTTTTGGCTCATCAAATGAAAAATCATCAATAATTTTGATAGCTTCGTCAGCTGCTTTTGCAGACCATGCTGACTTACGAGCCAATCGTTTGGTCTTTTTAGATATTTTGAAAGAATAATCACGTGGGCTTGGTCCAAAGACCGTTCCACCCCCTTTCAAAAGTGGGGATCGAATAGAACCACGGCGTGCTTGGCCGGTTCCTTTCTGGCGATATGCCTTGCGGCCACCACCACGAACCTGTCCACGTTCTTTCGTATTTGATGTTCCCTGGCGCTGATTAGCCATATATCGACGAACATCCTCGTAGATAGCAGTTTCATTAGGCTCGATTCCAAAAACAGAATCAGCTAATTCAATCTGATCTCCGCTATCTTTACCTTCAGTTGTAAATATCGAAAGCTTCATTAGTAATTATTTCTTACTGTCTATTGTAAATTTCAACAAATCGTCCATTAGGACCAGGTACTGAACCAGTAACCATCATCAAATTTGACTCTGCAAAAATTCTTGCAACCGTCAAATTCTTAATCTTGTTACGTTCGTTACCACTTCTACCAGCCATCTTAATTCCGGGAAAAACTCGTGCCGGATCTGAAGCTTGACCAATAGAACCTGGGTGACGTTGTCTATCATGTTGGCCGTGTGTCGCTTCACCGACACCTCCAAAATTATGTCGCTTAACTACACCGGTAAATCCTTTTCCTTTTGAAACACCGACAACATCAACAGTATCACCAATACTGAATACATCTTCGATCTTTAACTCCTTCCCGAGTTCAGCATCTTCAGGAACAAAATCCCTGAATTCTTTGATATATTTCTTTGGTGAGGTTCCAGCTTTTTCAAAATGCCCTTTTAACGGTTTAGAAGTAGTTCTCTCCTTTTTATCAAAAGCAGAAAGTTGTACAGCTTCATAGCCGTTTTCTTCATTCGTTTTGATCTCCGTTATAACATTGGGATCAACTTCAATAACCGTTACGGCATAATTTCGACCATTGTCATCGAAGACGTTGGTCATGCCAATCTTTTTTCCTATCAAACCACTACTCATTGTTCAGTGATTATAAATGTTACACTTTAATTTCTACGTCCACACCAGAGGGTAACTCCAGCTTCATCAATGCATCTACAGTTTGCGATCCTGTCGATAGAATATCGATCAATCTTTTATGAGAACGATATTCAAACTGCTCACGAGCAGTCTTATTCACGTGCACAGATCGGTTTACTGTAATAATATTTTTCTTCGTTGGAAGCGGTATCGGACCCGATACCACAGCTCCCGTTGACTTTACTGTCTGAATTATCTTTTCAGCCGATTTGTCGATCAAATTGTGATCGTACGACTTAAGTTTAATTCTGATTTTTTGTTGAGTAGCCACTTATCAGAACCTTTTTTATTCTATAATTTCAGTTACAACACCGGCGCCTACCGTGCGGCCGCCCTCGCGGATCGCAAATCGCAGACCTTCTTCCATCGCTACCGGCTGAATTAAGCTTACTTCCATCGTTACGTTGTCGCCCGGCATGA
>JBEPWP010000150.1:0-5085 GCA_041642355.1 Fodinibius sp.
AAAAAACAACCAGTTCTTGTTGGAACTACCAGCGTAGATGTTTCCGAAACGATCAGCCGCATGCTTAAACGCGAGGGAATTCCACATAACGTATTAAATGCCAAGCATCACGCCCAGGAAAGTGAAATTGTAGAAAATGCCGGTCAGCCAGGTGCCGTTACGGTTGCTACGAACATGGCTGGTCGTGGTACTGATATTAAACTGGCACCGGGAGTCAAAGAGCGCGGCGGACTAGCAATATTGGGAACCGAACGTCACGAATCGCGACGTATTGACTTGCAGCTTCGCGGACGTGCCGGTCGACAGGGTGATCCCGGAGAATCACAGTTTTTTGTATCTCTTGAAGATGATCTGATGCAGCTTTTTGGATCAGATCGAGTAGCTAATGTGATGGAACGTCTCAATTTTGAGGAAGGCGAACCCATTACGCACTCCTGGATTACAAAATCACTTGAGCGTGCCCAGAGCAAGGTTGAACAAAATAACTTCAGCATTCGTAAGAAGCAGTTGGAGTATGACGATGTGCTAAACAATCAGCGTGAAGTTATCTATAAACGACGTAAACACGCTTTGGAGGGTGATGAACTTCGCAGCGATATTTATGATATGCTCGAAGATCTCGTAGAAAGCGTTGTTGAAGAACATTATCCACAAGGAGAACTCGATCAGCTCCGTGATACTATTCTGCGATTCTTGGCTGTTGATATCCAACTCGATCGGGAAGAGATGGGCAAGATGGGACCCGACGTATTAATTGACCACATTATTGAACGGGCCTACGAGGTGTATCGTCAAAAAGAAGAGATGATCTCGAAGCCGTTATATCAGGTTATCAAAAATATTAAAGAATCAGACGCTGATAATAAACCGACCAAGGTGCAGGTTATCTTCACCGATGGTATCCGTCGCTTGCGTGTAGTTGTAGATGTAGATACAGCTTATGAAAACGAAGGCACGGAAGTGGCACGTGCTCTTGAACGCACAGCGGTACTCTCTACTATCGACAGTAAATGGATGGATCATTTACGCGAACTTGATTCTGTAAAAGAAGGTATTGGACTTCGTGCATACGGACAGAAAGATCCTCTGCTGGAATACAAACGTGAAGCGTTTGAAATGTTCAAACAGCTCCTTGATGAGATCAACCAAGATGCCATATCTCTGATCTGGAAAGCAATTCCCGAGATGCAGGCTGACGAGGAGAAAATAAAGCAGGCGCCCGAAGAACGTGCCAAAGTTGATATGAATCGCGCTAAAACTCAGCATTCGGATGCTACAAATATGGGCTTCAAATCAGGGGGCGGAGCGCAACAAAACGGTGGACAACAACAGCGAAGTGATCAGAAACCACAACCTGTTACCGTTGAAGAAGAACCCGGTCGTAATGACTACGTTAAAATACAGAACATGAACAGCGGTGAAGTCATTGACATCAAATGGAAGAAAGCCAAGCGCATGGTTGATGAAGATGGCTGGGTGCTTATTGAGAAGTAGTACGTTTTGAGATTCTTTTCGGAACCAAACAAAACTAAGTACATTCTTCAGGTATAGGTATCAATTCTTCCGTTCAATTTTTTTGATATAGGGAACTGCTATACCGAAAGGGGGAAGTATTTCTAATTTATTAGATACGATAGTTAAAGCAACCATCTTTTAACAACGTGCCAAAGTCGTTGAGGTCGCAATGACGGTATCCCAAAAAAGTAATAACCATCATGTATTGGTAGCAAAAGGATACAAAGCGTAAAATTTTGTTGTAATCTTTGCCCATTTCAGAAAACCTTTCTTTATTGTCGATCTGCTAACAATAAAAATCTGCTCTCTATGCAATCATTTCTAAAACTTCTTTTTATCCTTCTTTTCATACCTGCTCTAAGCTACGGCCAAAGCGGTCTCGACACCTTGAGTTTAGATTCTATTTTCTATGATCCGCTGCTCTCTGGAAATAGACCTGATATCATTTCCTTCTCTCCCAATCAATCACACATTTATTATCAGGCTAATGACTCGTCAATGACTGAAGAAGAATTATTCCAGCGTCCCGTTTCGGGGGGAGAACGGAAGCTTATTGCAGACAAAGTGGAACGAAATTTTAGCGTATCTCCCAACGGCAAAAAATTGCTGTATTCCGACCAAGGAGATATTTGGATAGCAGATCTTAATTTTACAAATAAAAGGCAACTTATTGATTCTAAGGCAGAAGAATACGGAGCAAAATGGGGTCCCAAAAGCGAGCGTATTGCGTTTATTCAAGATGGTGATATCTGGATGATTAATACCAGAACTTCAAAGCTCACGCAAATTACTAAAAAAGAAAAGGATGAGCCTGGTTTTAGCATTGAAGGCTGGGCTGGTAACGACAAACTTATTCTTACGCAGTACGATACCTCAGACTATGAAGAATATTATTTCCCAGAATATGCGGGACAACAGGTAAAACCCGGTTCTACTCGGCGTGGCATAGCACGTCAGCTTGTTTCGGTAGCTGATTTACAAACCAAAGAGATTGACCTGTTAATCGAAAACAAAGGATATATTGATGCTGATATAAGTGCCAGAGGGAGTAATCTTGCCTTAGATATAACCGGTCCACCCATGAAACAACGAGAGGTTAAAGTATTTGATCTTACCTCCTCAACAGAACCTACCACAGTTTTTAAAGATTCGACAAAGGGGTGGCTGCACAATACGGAAATCGCTTTTGCGCCAAGCGGTGATAAACTGATGATTTTATCCGAAAAAGATGGATGGAATCACATCTATACCATTAATCCTGATGGCTCCAATCTACAACAACATACGAGTGGGGAATATGAAGTACCTTGGGCAAAATGGCTAAATGGTAAGGAGCTTGTTTATGCTTCTACTGAAGTGGACCCGGGGGAACGGCATATTTACCGGATGAATATCAGCCGCAATGAAACAGAGAAATTGACAACGGAAACGGGATATCGTCAGAATTTTGAGCTTAGCAAAAACAAAAAATATCTCGTATATCGGTATAGCTACTTTAATGAGCCGTTTGAAATCTACTCACTGAATTTAGACAATGAATCCGGAGAAAAACGATTAACTCAAACAATCCCCTCCCGATTTAATCAAATAGATTGGCCAAAAGAGGATTATATTCGCTTTACAGCACGCGATGGCGATACTAAACTTTCGATGTCGGTTCTGGAACCCATCAACAAAACAGACAATTCCAAACATCCCGTAGTGGTATTTGTCCATGGTGCCGGTTCGCTGCAGAATGTATACAAGGGTTGGTCAAACAACTACTTTCGCGAATATATGTTTCACCAGTATTTGACAGCCAAAGGCTATTATGTGATCGAGGTAGACTACCGCCACAGCACGGGCTATGGGCGTGAATTTCGCGAAGACGTAACCGACTGGATGGGTAAATATGAAACCCGAGATATCGTTGATGGAATCGATTATCTTGCCGAACATTATTCACAGGCTGATACCTCACGGGTTGGCATTTACGGCGGCAGCTATGGCGGATTTATGGCTCTGTATGCAACCAGCGTAGCATCCGGCTATTTTGATGCGGCTGCAGCCTTGCGCGCGGTCACCAATTGGGAAAACTATTATCATACCAATCCCTGGTATACCCAGCCACGATTGGGAACTCCCGAAGCCGACTCTACCCATTACGCCCGCAGCTCTCCCATCTCCTATGTTGAGGATCTTGAAGATCCCGTACTTATTCTTCATGGATTGACTGACAACAATGTTGGATTTCAGGATGCGGCCCAGTATATCGAGAAATTAATACAAACTGGTGGTAAAGAGTTCGATATGATGATGTACCCCACAGAGCGGCATAGTTTTCAAGATCCCGACGCCTGGTATGATGAGTACACTCGTATTTATGAGTTTTTCAAAAAACATCTTAAGAATTAAATTTTCAAAATTTTACGAAACAAATTCAACACAGAACTGTTGTAACTATTCATATCTTTTTGGATAAGTAGAATATTAATGACTTGGATATTGGCTATCGCGGGGTTACTGATTATCGCACTTTTCATTGCGGATCGGTTACTTGCCGCACCAAAATACATCGAAGACGACTCTGATCATTTTGACGGTAAGAAGTTTGTTAACCCCGACAATGCTGGCACGCATCACTATGGCGAAGTGCTAAAATGGTGGCTTGGTGGCAACAATAAAGGACCGTGGGAAGAATATAGCAAAGAAGACCTGCCCAGCTTTCCCACTCCAGCTCCCTCTGCCAATAAAGGCCAACACCGAATCACATTTATTAATCACGCCAGCTTCTTAATCCAAATTGAGGGTCAAAATATCTTAACAGACCCTGTCTGGAGTTTTCGTGCAAGTCCGTACCAGTGGATTGGCCCAAAACGTAAGCAGCCGGTTGGTATTGATTTTGATGATCTGCCCCACATCGATACCGTTTTATTAAGTCATAATCATTATGATCATCTCGATATTGATACGGTGCAAAAACTTAAAACGCGATTCAACCCACAGTTTATTGTTCCACTAGGGGTTGAACGTTACCTCCACAGCCAAGGCATTGACAAAACAATTCGTATGGATTGGTGGGATAAATACGGGCTCGGCAATGAAACAAAACTTACTGCCGTACCGGCCCGACATTTTTCCGGACGTGGACTTTTTGATCGAAACAAAACCCTATGGTGCGGATATGTCATCGAAAATAATTCGGGAAATATTTACTTTGCCGGCGATACAGGTTACGGTGATTTCTTAACAGAAATAAGCAATCAATTCCGAATACAAACGTCCATTTTACCCATTGGCGCCTATAAACCACGTTGGTTTATGGAGGCTATCCATATGTCGCCCGAGGAAGCGGTAAAAGCCCATCAGGATCTTCGTGCAACAAACAGCATTGCAATGCACTTTGGCACGTTTCCCATGGCCGATGACGGTATGTATGAGCCTATTGACGATCTCAAAAAAGCCCTCAAAAAGCACAATATTTCAGACAAGGAGTTTTTAACGTTAAAACACGGTGAATCGTATCATTACAAGCTACAACATTCTTTGATGAATGACGTTGCCTAGCTACTAATAAACGCTATACATGTG
>JBEPWP010000151.1:0-5049 GCA_041642355.1 Fodinibius sp.
CCTTATTTGCTTCAGCCTTGGCCATGGCCTGCTCTATCAGCAATACATTTCCACTGATATCACCTATTGTTGGATTTAACTGTTCTAACCGGATAATCATATATAAATAACTGTACTATTCTTTTTCTGAAGAGTATACTTTATTGCCGCCGACCCAAGTTTCTAACACCTTCGTTTCCCAAATATCGATTTCAGGAACTTCAAAATAATCACGATCCACAAGAATAAAATCTGCTCGCTTGCCTGGTTCTAAACTTCCCAACACATCCTCCTGATGGGCTGCATAAGCCGCATCAAGCGTAAAAAATCGAAATGCGTGCTCACGCGTTAAGCTTTCAGATGGATACCATCCACCTTCAGGATTCCCCTGATGATCTTGCCGTGTCACGGCTGAGTATAAACCAAAAAAGGGATTTACATGCTCCACCGGAAAATCTGATCCGGAAGCAACCGTAGTACCCTGATCAACAAATGTTTTCCATGCATATCCACCTTTAATACGTTCGGAACCTACCCGATCCTCGGCCATATTCATATCACTGGTAGCATGAGTAGGCTGCATAGACGCTATAACATTAAGCTCATTAAACCTGGGGATATCTTGTTGTGAAACAATTTGCGCATGTTCGACCCTGTTTCGGAGTCCCTGATCACCGAGGCTATCTTTGGCATTTTCAAACGCATTAAGTACCTGCCGATTGGCAGCATCCCCAATGGCATGAATATTTGTCTGAAATCCATTTGACATCGTTTTCAACACCATCTGGTTCATCTCCTGTTGGGTATGAAACAGCAATCCAGTATTTCCGGGATCGTCAGAATATGGCTCCAACATGGCCGCTCCGCGACTACCAAGGGCCCCATCACCATATATTTTTACGCTTCGTAATGCTAAAAGATCATTTTCATACGAGTTTATGGGACCATTTTTAGCGAGCTTGTCAAAAGTTTCTCCCGCACCACTAATCATTGCATAAATACGTGTAGACAAATCGCCATCATCGGCAAACTTTTTATATAACTCCCAAACTTGCGCAGATGTCCCTGCATCATGCACACTCGTCAACCCTTTGCTGCTCATCTGCTCTAATGCCAACTCTAACGCCATCTGTTGCTCTTCTGGTGTTGGATCGGGTATGTGTTTATTGATAAGATTCTCTGCTTCATCCACAAAAACACCGGTAGGCTCTCCGTCTTCATCACGAATTATTTTTCCTCCTTCGGGCGATTCAGTCTCAGCAGTAATACCTGCTATTTCCATCGCTTTGCTGTTTGCCCACCCGGCATGACCATCTACCCTACTCAACCAAACGGGACGATCTTTTACAACCTTATCAAGATCTTTGGCAGTTGGAAAATCACCATCATCCCAATGCGTATTATTCCATCCCCGACCTTCAATCCAATTCAAATCGGGATTTTCAGAAGCATATTTTTCGATGTGGGTCAATGCCTTATCCAACGATTTTATTCCCATCAAATCCACATTCATAAGCATATTACCCAATCCCATAACATGGGCATGGGCATCAATTAGACCGGGCAACATAACCTTGCCTTCACCATCAATTACTTCTGTGGAGGCGTCCTCAGAAAAAGTAGTATCATCATAAACATCTATGACTTTACCATCTTTTAATTCCAAGGCTCCAAACTGGATCAAGTCACCATCATAAAAGGTATATCCCTTCACATTTTGGACCACCGTTGTTTTAGAATCCGGGTTACTTTGGCAGGAATACCCCAAAAAGGCGACACACAAAATAGCTATAACTGAACATCGAAGATTAAACATAAAAGTAGATGTGGTTAAAAATTAAGCTCCCAAATTTATAATAATACCAATAGGATTTAAAAAAGTATTAAAATCCCAAAAGTAAGAAACCGCTAAAATACAGGATAGTTAGACCGTTGATCCCAATTCTGGAGTTTTTTCTCAAGTCCCGAAGGCGCAAAATCAATATCCTGTAACGTATCAAGAGGAATCCACTCCAAGGCATGTAACAGCTGGCGATCCCAAGAGAGCTCTGGATCTTTACCTAGTTTTTCGGTTCCGCCCTTTTTTTTGACTTCAAAAAAACATTCTACCGCATGGTACGGTTTATGCAACAACTCATTTACGTGTACCAAATCATTAACTTCAACCGAAAGATTCGTTTCCTCTTTAAATTCTCGCTTTAGACAATCCTTCATCGATTCGCCAAATGTGAGTCCGCCTCCTGGAGGCATCCAAACTAATTTGTCTTTGATTGGGGAATGGATCTGTGCCAGTAGAATGTTATCCTCTTGAATCAGTATTCCACAAACTCGAACACGTAACTTGTTAGTAAATCCCTGATCCAATGGCATGGCAGACTCCGTTTTTAATCGATGACAACTTTTTTACGTTTTACCGGCACACTTAAATCATGCTCTTTGGCATGTTTATGAGCCGCCTTTACAAAATCTACAAACAGCGGTTGAGGATTATTTACCGTTGAACAATATTCGGGATGAAACTGCACGCCCACAAACCAGGGATGATCGGGGATCTCTACAATCTCTACAAGATCACGTTCAGGATTGAAACCAACCAACTCCATCCCATCTTCCACCAGCTTATAGCGTAAATTGTTATTTACTTCGTAACGATGACGGTGCCGCTCATGTACCAATTCTTTACCATAAGCTTCATACGCCTTGGATCCTTTTTTAATCTTGCAATCATAAAGACCCAAGCGCATAGTCCCTCCCTTTTCTTCAATATTTTTCTGATCCGGCATCAGATCAATAATCGGGTATTCAGTATCCTCATCAAACTCTGTACTATTTGCTGTTTCCCAGCCACATACATTGCGGGCATATTCAATTACTGCACACTGCATGCCCAGGCAAATTCCAAGATATGGCACATCATTTTTACGTGCATAATTAGCAGCAGCCAATTTACCGTCAATACCACGTCCTCCAAATCCGGGTGCTACCAATACTCCGGAGACTCCCTCCAGCTTGTTAGCTATGTTATCAGCTGTCAAATCATCCGATTGCAACCAGCGGATGTTTACTTCACAATCATTTACCGCCCCGCCGTGAATCAACGCTTCCACAATTGACTTATAAGCGTCGTGATGTTCTACATATTTTCCGACGAGAGCTACGGTCATTTGGGTAGATGGATTTCGAATAGCCTCCACAAATCCCTTCCAACGTTCTAGATCCGGATCACCGGCTTCAAGTTTTAACTTTTCAATCACCCGCTGATCAAGCCCTTCCCCCTGCATCAAAAAAGGTACCTGGTAAATACTTTCAGCATCCAGCGATGCAATAACATCATCATATTCTACATTACAGAACTGGGCAATTTTATTGCGGATGGTATCATCAAGCTCATACTCTGACCGTGCTACAATAATATCAGGCTGCAAGCCGCTTTCAGAAAGTGTTTTAACTGAGTGCTGGGTAGGCTTCGTTTTCAGCTCTCGTGCGGCCGACAAATATGGAACTAAGGTCAAATGGATGGAAAGCGTATTTTGACGCCCCACATCGTAGCGAAGCTGGCGTACCGCTTCGATATAGGGGAGACTTTCAATATCGCCCACTGTTCCGCCAATCTCAGTAATCACCACATCGTATTCACCAGATTCCCCTAATGCCACAATGTGGGATTTAATTTCATCAGTAATATGTGGAATCACCTGGACCGTTTTACCGAGATAAGCTCCCTGACGCTCTTTCGATATTACATCGTTATAAATACGTCCGGTAGTTACATTGTTTTCTTGGGATGTCTTGATATCCAGAAATCGTTCGTAATGCCCCAAATCAAGATCGGTTTCCGCTCCATCCTCAGTCACGTAAACTTCTCCGTGTTCGTAGGGATTCATCGTACCTGGATCCACATTGATATATGGATCCAACTTTTGAACAGTCACATTTAAACCACGTGCAACCAGCAAACGGCCAAGCGATGCGCAAATAATTCCCTTTCCTAGTGAAGACGTAACGCCGCCCGTTACGAAGATATATTTGGTGGACATATTCAGATCAATTTGATTAGGTAAAACTAAAAATAGAATGTTTCCACTCAGCATTCAAACACGAATAAGTAATTTTTGAAATTTATCCCGAAATACTGCTTAATTTTGTCGGTCAGGAATAGTATTATTATTCCAATCTAAGGATCAACAGAAAAGCCTCCTCAATGAATTTCTCACACCTTCACAATCACACGCAGTTTAGTATGCTCGATGGCGCCGCGAGCATCGAACAGCTCATCAAGAAATCCAAAAATCACGGCATGCCGGGTATCGCTATCACCGATCACGGGAATATGTTTGGAGTACCCGAGTTTGTAAACACAGCCAACAAGCACGACGTGAAACCAATTATCGGCTGTGAGTTTTATATCACCCCTTCGGGCATGGAGGACAAAAAGGATCGCACGCGATATCACCAAGTACTACTAGCTAAAAACATGACGGGCTATAAAAACCTGTCTAAGCTCTGTTCGTTGGGTTACACCGAAGGCATGTACTACAAACCCCGCATCGACAAGCCAACGCTGGCCGAGCATTCCGAGGGACTCATTGCCACCACCTGCTGTATTGCCAGTGAGATTAATCAAACGATTATCAATGAAAGTGAGAAGGATGCGCGCGCGCTTTTTGAGTGGTACCTGAATGTATTTGGGGATGACTATTACATCGAGCTCCAACGACATGGACTTAGCGACCAGGATCGATGCAACGAGACCTTGGTCAAATGGTCGAAGGAGTATAACGTAAAAATGGTGGCCACCAACGACTGCCATTATGTAAATGAGGAGGACTCAGAAGCCCACGATATTCTGCTTGCCCTGCAGACCAATGCCGATATCAATGATCCCAATCGCTTTCGATTTACGGATGATGATAACAACCTGAATACCGACTTCTATCTCAAAACGCCCGAGGAGATGGAAGAGCTGTTTAGCGACCTCCCCTCGGCCATTGACAACACCAATGAGATTATCGAAAAGGTTGATAATATCGACCTGAGTTCGGAACTGCTTCTGCCACATTATAGCATCCC
>JBEPWP010000152.1:0-4998 GCA_041642355.1 Fodinibius sp.
TGCTTCATTTTCGAGCGGTAAATCCAGATAAATGACGTTGGGATTTTCCTGTTCTATTAAGCTATCCAGCATTTCGTTGAGAACAGAAGAAAAGTCAGGCCCGTATTTTTCGACAATGATAAGCGAAGTAGAGTCAGAATAATTGATCTGAAGTTCTGCTTCAGATTTATCGGCCATCTTGTAGCTTTTGGGATGTTTATTGGTGACTGGAAGTTCAAGTTCGGAGTAGGTTTCAAGGATAATATCAGCATGTTTTGCCGGCAGATAAAGCTCTTTCTCCTCCGGTTTTTGTAATGGCAGAACATCAATAACGACCGAGACTGGTTGAGGGTAATCCTCATCAAAGCCTTTATAAATGACGTTGTTTGTTTCCAGAAGCATTAGGCCTGTAGCCTTAAACCCAAACTTCTGGTTTACACGTTGACTTACGGGATGGATGGTAACTGCTTTTCCGAAAAGAGCTAGCAGGTGATGGTCGCGGGCCACTTTAATAAGATGTTCCATCATGCCGCTCATAATGCCCTGCCGGCGGTGGTTAGGAGAAACGACTGCTTCTCCTACTTCGGCAATATTGGAATCCTCCTTTTTGAGGATGGCAAAATAACCCAACGCTCTACCATCTTCACTGCGAGTAATTACGCCCAGTTTTTCTTTACCCGTTAGGGTTTTCTCAATTTTTTTTGGGAAATAAAGTTCCTCTTTGGAATATGAGTAATCGTAGGTACGGTAGATAAGCTTTGCAACATCTTCGGCATCGGACGGCGAAACTTGGCTTATATTGTAGGTTACCGGTGAAGCTTTTGCTTGGGGTTCTTTGGGTTTTTTAGCACGCGAAAGCTCAATTAATTCATCAATGTCGTGTACATTTATTTTTTTCTGAAGCCTGAACTCTTTTCCCTCTTTTCCTCGGTTAATAAATAAAAAGTCGTCGGTAAATCTTCGAATGATACGGAATCCGGCTCCTTCAAAATTATTGTTTTGAATAGCTTCTTTAGGATTATAACGATGTTTATCTGGATCAAACGGTTCGCCCACCTCGCTTGCAATCACTTCAATATCAGATAGTGTTTGGCGGAAGGTGAGATCAAAAAAGCCGACGCTTTTTTTGGGATAGGCGAAAAGGATGATATCGGTAATCAGTTCGCTTACAGCAATGGTAAATTTGGTAGCTTCCTGTTCTGCAAGGCCACAATTTAAGCACCAGCTGTGAGTGAAATCACAGATTGGATTTATAGCTTGCTCATCTGTTGATATGTGAAGCTGTATATCCATTTTATATTTGTGATTAAGATTGTATTACACAACAAATCAAGTAACCAATTATTTATTAATGTAGCATTTCTCCAATTATGATACCTCTATATATAAGATAGATGCCAAATGCAGCGGCAAGGTATGGGATGAAATTATTAATACGTTGCCGCCAGTCAAGGCTGATAAATCCGGGGGCCAGCGACATTGCCATCATTGCCGGGATGGTGCCCAGCCCAAATAACATCATAAACAAGCTACCCTCAACAATCGATCCAGTTGTTACGGATCCAGCTAGTCCTACATACACAAATCCGCAGGGGAGCAGTCCATTTAGCAGCCCAATAGTAAATAAAGTAGTTGTACCACCTTTTTTAAATTGGGAGACCATAAGTTTTTCAAGACGATTGAATAATTTGTTGAAGCCTATCTTTTTTTTCCAAGTTGCAAGAAAAGGGAATTGTGAAAGGGCCCCAATGACGATTATTGCACCTAGTAGAACCGATACGGTCTGTTGGAATCCTGCTAAGGCAATAGATTGTCCGATGAAACCGAAAATAATACCAAGAATAGAATAAGTTACAACACGACCAATATTATAAAGCAGGCGTCCCAAAATTAGTGTACCGGTCGAATCATCTTTGCCGGGAAGAGCCAATGCAATAGGTCCACACATGCCGATACAGTGGAAGCTGCCCAAAAAGCCTATTGCCAACGCAGTCCATATTTCCATAGCGTCTTATTTAAATGAGTTGCCTAATTTATCGAATGATAACTAAAGGTAAAAAATCTGTTAGTCATTTCATGTCATTAACATTACCTTCGGTACCATAGTTTTAACTGTTATTTGATGTTTCAATAAATTATTTTTGGGTTACTAAAACATGTCTGATTGCTAAAAGGGGATCTAAACAAATCATAGTATATCAGATTATTCATAGAAACAATGTTGATTGATCTGAGCTTAAATAAAATGATTAGCTTACACTTTTATAAGCTGGGACATAGAGGACAATAAATCCGATTTTTTATATATGTTATTATCAAACGCTTGTGTATATGGGTTGAGAGCTTCGGTTTATTTAGCCGCAGTTTCGGATGACTCATATGTATCTATTAAGAAAATAAGTGATGATCTCGATATTTCGCATCACTTTTTAACCAAGGTGTTACAACAACTTACCAATGCCAATCTGATGGAGTCTATGAAAGGACCCAAGGGTGGGGTGCGGCTGATACATCCTACCGATGAAGTCACTTTGCTCGAAATTGTTGCAGCTATAGATGGCATGGATATTTTAACCGAATGTGCGTTGGGCTTGCCGGGTTGTGGGACTGAAAAGCCTTGTCCCATACATGAAAAGTGGGCCGATACGCGTGATGAAATTCGAAAAATGTTATCAGATACCTCCCTTCAGGAATTGGTTGACGAAGGCAAGTCTGGAAACTTGCGTATTACGGCTGATGGTGAATTCAAGTGGGCATAATATTTTGTGATCATAGTGGTCAGAATAGTTCACCTGTCTTCATATTCCATTCAAAATAACGGCCTACCATTGGGATTGTAATAATCCAGCACATTTCAGCAAATAACATTTATGATTTTCATTCATAACGAAGGTATCACGGATCCCCACGTAAACCTGGCGCTTGAAGAGTATGCGCTCCGCAATTTTGATTACGATCACGATTACCTGCTTTTCTATATCAACGAACCCTCTATTATTATCGGGCGCAATCAAAACACGCTCGAAGAGATCAATCACGAATTTGTGGAGGAAAATGGCATCCACGTAGTGCGACGTATTTCTGGGGGTGGGGCGGTATATCACGATACGGGGAATCTGAATTTTAGCTTTATCACCGATTACGATAAGAAGAGCCTTAATAACTTTCAGAAGTTTACGGCTCCAATTGTACGTGTGCTCAATACCATGGGAATTAATGCCGAGCTGAGTGGGCGTAATGATCTCCAGGTTGATGGGCGTAAGATTTCGGGCAATGCTCAGTTTTCGAGCGTAGATCGGATGTTTAGTCACGGTACCCTGCTTTTTGATAGTGATCTGGATGAGGTGACCAACGCGCTGGACGTGAAGATGAGTAAGATTGAATCAAAGGGACACAAGTCGGTGCGCAGCCGCGTGGCCAATATCAGCGAGTTTATGGATGTGGCTATGGAGACGGCAACATTTCGAAAAAAGTTATTAGAAGGGCTATATGAAGATCGCAACGAATTTGAGACGTATCACCTCACCGATGGCGAATGGAAAGAAGTGCATGCTCTAAAAGATGAAAAATATGGGCAGTGGGACTGGAATTTTGGAAAGTCGCCGAAGTTTAACATCCAGCGAAGTCATCGTTTTGATGCCGGAGAAATCGATCTTCGTCTTGATGTTGTCGACGGTCATATTGATAACGTAAAGATTTATGGTGATTTCTTTGGAAAGGAACCGGTCGATCAGCTCGAAAATTACTTGGAGGGAGCTCGCTATGATCGCCGAGAAATTGAAAACCTCATTGAGCCAATCAATATCGAACAGTATTTTGGAGGGGTGCCGAAGCTTGAATTTATCGAATTAGTGTACGGCGCAGATGAATAATTTATTTCGGTATGGAATCTTTTTTTGATGATTTAATTGTTGTTGAGTTTGCCGGAGTGCTTGCCGGTCCGGCCGTGGGGAATTTCTTTTCGGAGCTTGGGGCAAAAGTTATCAAGGTAGAGAATAAACGCAATGGCGGTGATGTCACGCGCCAGTGGCGTCAGCCGGGAGAACCCTCCGAAGGACCGTCGGCCTACTTTTCTTCGGTCAACTGGAAAAAAGAATCGGTCTTTTTAGATCTTGGAGATACCGATGATAAACAGCAAGCGGATGCTCTTATTGAAGAGGCTGATATTGTAATCACCAATTTTAAAAAAGGTGATGATGAAAAGTTTGGTCTCACCTTTGAGGACCTGAAAGCCATAAACCCAACAGTAATACAGGGACATATTTCCGGGTTTGGATCAGACAGCGACCGTCTTGCCTATGATCTGATCTTACAGGCCGAAACGGGCTTTATGTCGATGAACGGTCAGCCTGACAACCCGCCCACGAAACTGCCGCTGGCCCTGATTGATGTGCTGGCAGCGCATCAGCTAAAAGAGGGTATTTTATGCACGCTGATCAAGCAAAAAGAGCATACCCAAAAGGCTTTTCGCGTAGATGTGAGCCTTTATGACAGTGCGATATCATCGCTGATTAACCAAGCTACCAACTGGCTGATGAATGGAAACGTACCCCAGCGCATCGGATCGCTGCACCCCAATATTGCCCCGTATGGAGAGATTTTCACAACTGCTGATGATCGTTTGATAACGCTTGCTATCGGGAGCGACCGCCAGTTTAGAGATTTATGTGCTATTTTGGAGACCGATGAGTTGGCCGAACAACCGGAGTATCAGGATAATGAGGCAAGGGTGGAGAACCGGAACGCGCTGTCCAAGAAACTTGGTGAGCAGATAAGTACGTTAGAAGCTGACCCTTTTTTAGAAAAATGTCACAATCATTTTGTGCCGGCTGCTGAAGTCAAAAATTTGCAACAGGTTTTTGAATCCACCAAAGCACAAAAATTGTTATTGCGAGAACGAAAAGAGGGACGCCAAACAATCCGACCGAAAACGACAGTGTTCAATATCCAATCATAGCACTGCTTATATATAGATTGGCTTCATAGCTAAAAGTATATTTAGGATAATTCACTCTTTCA
>JBEPWP010000153.1:0-4974 GCA_041642355.1 Fodinibius sp.
GTTGATGAGGAAGATGTTGAATTAAAGACCGATGGTGATCCTCTATTGTTTGTTTGGAAAAACAGCTCGGAGTCACATGTGGGAGATATGCTCTATTTTAAGTCATATGGTGGTACGGTTCAGCCGGGCCAAGATCTTGTTAATCACAAAACAGGAAATGGAGTGCGCTTGTCGGGGTTGTACTGGGTAAATGGACACAAACGTAAAGAAGCGGATAGGGTCCCAACGGGTGACTTGGCAGCTGCGGTAAAACTAAAAAATACCGGTGTCAACGATACGCTACATCCCAAGGGTAACGAAGTTGAAATTGAGCCGATTCACTTCCCTGAGCCTGTGATTCGAACAGCCATTAAATTAAAAAAGGAAGGAGAGGAAGATAAGCTGGGTAATGCTTTACATCAGCTACAGCGTGAAGACCCGTCCATGCAAATTGAGCACAGCCAAGAGTTAAAGCAGGTCATTGTCCACGGACAGGGTGAGGAACACTTGGCTGTCATAAAATATGCGCTGGAAACGCGGTTTAATCTTGACTTGGAGTATATTCAGCCTAAAATTCCGTATCGTGAGACAATTACAAAATCAGTAAGAACGGAATACAAGCATAAGAAACAGTCCGGTGGAGCAGGACAGTACGCTGCTGTCTCACTTTTGATAGAGCCACTTACTGACAATATGCCCGAGCATGACGATCTAAAAGTACGTGACACCCAAGAAATTGAATTGGATTGGGGCGGCAAGCTCATCTTTCGAAACTGCATTGTGGGTGGCGTTATTGATAATCGTTTCATGCCCGCAATCCTTAAGGGTATCATGGAAAAGATGGAAAATGGTCCTCTTAGCAACTGTCGTGTTCGGGATCTGCGTATTTCAGTTTATGATGGAGATATGCACTCGGTCGACTCTAATGATGCCGCATTTCGCACGGCGGCACTGATGGCTTTTAAGGATGGATTTATGGAAGCCAGTCCTAAGTTAATGGAGCCCATATATACGATTGAGGTAGATGTGCCCGCCAATTATATGGGCGATGTAATGAGTGATATTAGCACGCGTCGCGGGCAGATTCTGGGTATGGATTCAGAGGGATCAATTCAGAAGATAAAAGCGCAGGTACCATTAGAACAGCTTGATCATTATGCCACCCGCTTGAAATCTATAACGCAGGGTAGTGCCCGATACAGCCGTGAATTCTCACATTATGATCAGGTGCCGCATGATATACAACAGCGTGTGATGAAAGAAACAATGGCGATGCAAGAGGCATGAAGATGGAACTTCAAGACATACAGTACATTCAAAGTGCTGTATGTCTTAATCTTACTTCAGCCATATGCTATTGGGATGATTGGCTTTCAAGTGTTGGATATATCGAGTTGGCAACTTGAAAAAGAGTTCGTCACGGACTGGAGGAAAGCGCTGCTCCATTTTTTCTTTCGGTTCTTTTGGGCGTTGTTCGGGATTCCAACTGAATCCTTCAAGGCGACGGCTTTCAGTCTCTTCACTTTCCGGAAGGTACGATCCATTTACTGCCCCAATAGCTTTCATCCGTGAAAGTTCGCCTTCTTCAAAAAAGATGCGAATATCTGGAGCAGTTAAATCTACAGCTCCATCAGGTTCATCTTGATCATTTTTTGTAAATCTAAGAAGCTTAGAATTCCCAAAGACGTAAATTTCATGCAGGGCGCCATCCTTAAAATCGGCATGTAGGGTATCTCCAGTAATTTGATTTAAACGACCGATGCTAGTGTCTTGCTGCACCGAAAAAGGCCGAGGATGGGATATTAAACTGTCAATATCGCCATTGGCAATTTTAGCCCTTATGTAAGGACCGGTTAGTTGTACTTGTTTATGCCACGATTTTGCGTTGGACCACAGTTCAAAAGTTTCGGTACTGTCGGTATATTTTGAAGTATCTGAAACAGATGCAAAAGAAGGCGACCAGATGCGCACGCTGTCGTAACCAAATACGATGGCGGTGGTATCAGTTAGTGTTCGCTGTTCTTGCGATAAAATTGTTTTGGCTCTAATATGCGTTGTATCAGATTGAGTCGTATCGACCGTATCTTGCTGAAAGCTTTTAAGCCAGGCATTACCTTCAAGTAGTCTTCTTCCGGTAGAATCAGCTTCTAGATACTGTCCCTTGATCATGGAGTCGTTTTCGCGGTCATCTCCAAAAATATCACCGTAAAGTTCGTAGTACTTAGTTTCTCGATTGGTAAAAAGAGAGTCTCCTTCGAGATATTGCAGGGAGTCGGATAGCTGAACTTTTCCATAGAATTTAGCACTGTCAGGCTCGCGATAATAGAAACCCGAATCTGCCACTAAGGTACCCCGTTGATCTTCGAGTCGTATCTCATCAAGAAAATTAGCTACTTTGGTTGAAAAGCGGTAATCAACGCTGTTCCCAAATAAGGTAGTACTGTCTGCTTCGATAATAACGCGTCCACGTAACTGACTAAAATCGATATTGGTATAATACCTTAGCGTATCGGCCCAAATTTTTTCGGTTTCTGTGTCAATTTGAATATTGCCAAAAGCGCGGATTTCATTCTTATTAACAAACTGATAGGCGCTGTCGCAGTACATTTCCATATTTTGACTTTGCAGATGCACATTCCCCAAAATTTTTTGTACGCGTTCACCCTGGTATTGTCCACCCTGGATACTGTCAGCCTCTAAGATATTAACCTGGTTTTGAGCTTGCGCATTTTGATTCCATCCCAACAACAGAAAAGCCATACAGGCAAGCTGCAGAACAATTACTTTAGGTAGTATTGGGATAGTTTTTTGGATCATTTAATTAACAATTACACGTCCCTTGGGTTCTTTTATGGTATAGTCTACCAAATCAGTATCTCCCTCAAAGCCAGTACCGGCAATGCTGTCGGAAGGGGTTTTTATAATGACAAACTTGGGCGTGCTAATATTGTTGTTAGATTGATTCCATTTGAGATACTCCGAATCAAGGTGACGATTATCTCTGGTTTCTACCTGTACATTACCAAAAAGTTCAAAGATCGAGTCTTCGGGTTTGTAAACAGCGCGTTCCGAAAAAACTTTCGTTTTTACTGTTCCGACAGAATCAAAAACGTGGACTGTAACTGGCCCTTTAATCCGGGTTTCATTTATTTTATCAGAGGAATAAGTAGCAGCATAAGAACCCCATAATCGGACCTTTTTTAACCCATCTTCCATAATTTCCATATCTACATCCCAGGTTTCTGTAGAAGAGGTAAGCGAATCTTTTAACACTTCATCAACCTTTTGGGATTCTTCCTGAGAAAGATCTCCGCACGAAGAGATGCCTACCGTAATTAGCAGGCACAAACAAAGCGTAATAAGCTTTTTATGTTGTTCCAAAATAACGGTCACCTGCATCACCTAATCCGGGTACGATAAATGCATCATCATTTAAGTGGTCATCGATTGCAGCAGTTATGGTATGTACATTGGGATGTTCTTCTTCGAGTTTTTGTAATCCCTCTGGTGCACAAATTAAGGAAACAAACCGCAAATGTTGTGCTCCCTTGTCTTCCAAAAAGGAGAGCGCATCGTGAGCGCTGCCCCCAGTGGCCAACATCGGATCAACTACCAAAACCATATCATCTTCAACACCCTCAGGGATATTGGAATAATAATCTTCTGGTTGATGGGTTGTCTCGTCTCGTTCCATACCCAGATGGCCCACACGTGCATCGGGAATAAACTGAAGAAGGGCATCTGAAAGGCTGAGGCCGGCGCGTAATATAGGAACAACCATAACCCCTTGGTCGATATCGTATCCGGTTGTTTTTTTGATTGGGGTTTCAACCTCGAAAGTAGTTTGGGGCAACTCTTTGAGCGCGTGATAGGCTAATATCATGGCGATACGCTTAATAGCTGCCCTGAATTCAGAAATATTTGTATTGATATCCCGCAGTATCGTCAGATCTCTGTTAACTACGGGATGTTTTACAAGCGTTACGTTTTCGAAATCAGACATAATAGTTGTGGTTATACATCTGGATTTTCAAAGTATTTTTTGGTGATTTTGTATGCAACACCAGATAGTGCAAACAGCGCAATAATATTGAAGAAGGCCATTAGTCCCAGCATCACATCGCCAAAAGCCCAGATGGTTGTAAGTGTGACAATAGCACCGAAAAAGTGCATGCCTACAAAGGCTAAACGGTACCAGAAAATGGATTTAAAGCCAAATAAGTATTGAGCAGCACGGTCTCCGTAGTAGCTCCAGCTGATGGAGGTTGAGATAGCAAAAAGGAGTACTGCAAATGTTACCAGATATCCTCCTCCAGGCATGATGGGTGCTAGTCCACGTTCAAAAGCAGCTGACGTTAGTGGAGCTCCATTTTGAATAACTCCTCCGTAAAGATTATTCAGTTGTGTACCATCAGAGGAATAAACGGTTTCTCCACGATATCCGTCTGAATTCTGTCGTGGCGATAGCTCAACACGTCCACTAAAAGGTGTTGTGAATGATTCATCAGCATACATGGTATCAACAGGTGCTTCGTAGTGGGTCATTTCTCCATTGGTAGGGAGACCGTCTTCAAAATACAAGACAGGAGTATCCCCGGTTTGTGAGGTATTATCAGTTGTTTCGGTATAGGTGTAGGAAACAATATCAGCAGTGGGATCGATGGAGGATTTATGCTGCATATCCCAGGCACCGGTAGAGATAATTACCAACCCCGTCATGGTGCAAATGATCAATGTATCAATAAATGGTTCGAGCAGTGCAACAACGCCTTCGCGCACAGGCTGATCGGTTTTTGCTGCTGAGTGGGCAATTGGAGCAGATCCTTGACCGGCTTCATTCGAGAATAAACCTCGTTGTACACCGTAGCTTAACGTAAAGATCAGCGCTCCAGAACCAACACCCAATGCACCAGCCGTTGGATTAAAAGCATTACTGACAATTGCTACAAAGGATGGGATAACCTGATCGTAATGAATTACTAAAATTATAAGTGC
>JBEPWP010000154.1:0-4909 GCA_041642355.1 Fodinibius sp.
ATCCTAAAAAAATAAATTGCAATTTCTTAAGTCTGCCTTTTCCCATAGCCTATTTCCTGATTAATACTTTTTTGGTGTAGCGTTTCCCGTCCTTTTCGAGAATTACAAAATAAACTCCGGAACTGTTTATCCCATCAAAATTCACCTGCTCCCGGCCCCTACCGGCTTTGGTGTCGAGAACCTGTCCGGTAACTGTGCTTAGGCTTAACATACCTTCCTCTTTTTCCTCAAGATTGAGCTCTACCTGCATTTGTCCTTCGGTGTTATAAACACTAAAGAATTCATCTCCCAACTCCTCATTGATCAGAATGGGTTCATTGCTAAAAAGCAATTCGAACCTGGAATTGGTTTCGCCTTTTTTCACCTCAAAGCTGTAGGCCTGCTTTCGCAGATCTACGATTTTATTTTTCTCATTGTCCTTCAGAAAAACCGCGAAATCATAAGGCAGGTTTTCCAGGTCCTGAAGGCTGATGCTCAGTGTCCCACTCCTTTCGGTAGTTATTCCAAGCGGAATAGTCTCTTCCTTCTCTTCCGTTAGGGCCACGGCGTTTATGGAAAGCTGCTCCCTGTCCGGACTCAGACTGTAGAGATTAGGAACATTCACATCGGTATTCATGAGCTTATGGGCATCGAGCTGATTTTCGAATCCGCTGCTTGCGTAATCATCAAAATAGATCACCATTCCGTCCTTATTGCTTTCTCCTTTGAAAGCGGCATTGAGTCGGATCAAAGCTTTAGGTGCAGGTTCCCGTTTGCGATAAAACTGCTGGGTGAAATTATTTACCCTGGTCGCATTGGTAATCCCTAAAGTACCAGTAACAGGATAATTATCTGTATCGGAGTCACTTACCTTGACAAAGAAGCCTTGCATCGAAGGGATGATCCTGCTGGCTGAACCTCCATTCATGGCAACTCCGTTCACATATGATTCATAAGTACCGGTATAAGGACTTTCGCTGCCTGCAGTAAAGAAATGGATTTGATCATCGATATTTGTTTTGGTCCACCCGGAAGCTTCCCAATCTATAGGCGAAGGATATGGATTTCCCACAAGGTGAAAACCTTGGGTATATTCCCCATTATTGTTTGGTAATTCGAGACTGTAATCTCCGTTATTGACCTCTCCGGTCAGGGAAACGCTAAGCGGATCATTGGCAGTACCAAAATTAAGGGCATAGCCTTCCATCACATTCAGTGCAGCTTCAGAATCAGTGTAAGCCTCCCATCCCGTGGCATCCCTAACTGTATCATTTATAGTGATTTTTCGGTTTTCATCATATCGGTAAAAATTTGGAAATGTTGCATTCAGATCAATATCCGTAAAATCCCCGACTTTTGAATTACTAAAGGGAGTCGAAAGATATTTATAACCAAAGGAATTATCCAGGTAGCGTTGCATAGTTACATTACCCAACACCTGACCGGTGCCTGAACCATCTATCAGGGCGGTTTGGGTGGCGTTGGAGATTAGGCTGAGCTGTCCGCCGGTATAGAAATTCCCGGTTTCCACCTTCAGCATTCCCGTGACTTCAATAATCGCTTCTGAAGTAACTCCTGACGTATTATCAATTCTTAAATTTTGAACGCGATTATTTTCAAAAGCATTAGCAGGTATTGTTTGAGCAGCGGTACCTTCAAAGGAAATACTGCCGGTTTCAGCATTTAAAATTCCGGCATTGACAAGGTTTCCCGCAATTCTCAGCCAATTATCAGTAACCGTAACACGGGCATTATTTTCAATAGTTAGATCCTTTGTAAGGGCATAGTCTCCGGTAGTTATTTCAGGATAATTTCCTGAAGCCGGATTCTCAGGAATCAAGACATTGGTTTCCAAAGTAGGTAAGGTCCTACAGGACCAGTTATTGGGGTTGTTCCAGTCAGTATCTATCTCTCCGGTCCAGATTCCTGCCGTTTCCACAACTAGAGTGACTTTTCGAGAAATGGATATTTTACACTTAGAATTAGCAGGATCGGTAGGTTGCACGATTACCCGATAAAACTTTCCGTTATCTTCCAAAGAAGTTTCAGGAGTAGTATAGATATTAGAATCGGTACCAACATTTATCCAATCCGCATCCTCTTTTTTCTCTTGCCATTTGTATTCAACATTAACATCAGTAATAACAGGCACACTAAAACTTGCTGTTTCCCCCTCGCATACAATCGCATCTGAAATATCACTCAGATCGAAACAGTTACTTAATTCTAAAAGGTCGTCGGGAATATCAGGATTATTAATAAAATCCTCTTCTGTTCCATAATCACAGCTTCCATCCTCTGTTGGAGTACCGGTGTAATCTTCTTCAGTATCACATTGTCCAAAATCCTGCCATCCATCTACATCTCCATAAATGTAAATATTGCCATTATCGACATCAAAGCTTCCCTGTTTATCATCCCCTTTCTTCTCGAAGTTTCCATGGATAATCAAATAACTGGATATCGAAACATCTACTTTATTGGAGGCCAGAAAATCCCCATAAATGATAACCCGTGCCGATTCTCCCATTTCAAAATAAGAGCCGTTGTTATCCATATCGATACTTCCATTCACGATCAAAGTACCATTAATTATTATGGCACCACTCTGTCCTATATCTAAATTATTTATTTCAACTATAGAATCCTTTTCAATAACCAGGGAGTGTGATAAGTTCACATCATCAGCCGCCGCAGGTAGACCGGTGGGGTTCCATATAATCTCATGCCAGTTACCGTCTTCGGTAGAAGTTTTATTTTGGGCGTATGAAATTTGAAGAATTAATATCCCCACCAGAAATAAACCTGTTCTTAAAAACCTAAAAAACCGGGGGGAGTTTTGTTTCATTAATTACAAGGAAATTTCATTTGTAGCTAAAGTTTCTCCTTTATCCTCGGAATAACTTATCCTGAGTTTTCCTTTTTCCAGGTCTACTCCTTCCGTATTTCTTAACTGAAAAGAAAAGGCACGTACTTTATTAGGGGTATAGACTGAAATGCCTTTTACCAGTCCGACTTCGGTTTCAATACCATTTGGGGAGATATGAGTAGCTGTTAGATTTCCGTAGACCGACATATTCCCGGAACGTTTTATCTGAAGACTGAGTTTTGGTAGTTCAGCTTCGGTATCAAGTTGGATGTTCTCCAGACTTATTTGCGTGGTGTTTTCTCCGTTTCGGACTATCACAGGAATACTGATTCCGAAGACGGTCTTAATATTGATTGAGATGCCTTCGCTTTCTTCAGCGATCTCTTCTCCAAGAGCGGTTTGTTCCTCCACCGCCCTGAAATACATATGCGAGCGGTACTCACCCTGTTCCAGGTTACCGGTTCTTGTAAGCTGAACCCTGATAGTTTGCGCCTCATTGGGCCCTAAGCTCACCCTTCGTGGAAAATATCTCAGGAAATCGGTCGCAAAACGCTGGCCTTCTTCGGCTTCCTCCACCTGTTCGAAATTCCCGTCCTGAGTCATCTTGTAATTCACAAAAGAGATAGCATAGACTGCAGTATCGCTTCCGGTATTAGCCAGATTGATCTCCTGGGAACGCTGGGAACCATCGAAGACAATTCGCTTGGGCATGATCATAAGATCGCCCTGCGCGTAGGTGGCAAGTCCTGAAAAAATAAAGATGAAAAATAGAAACAGGGGGCTAAGTAGTTTTTTTATCATATCCTTGGGGCTGGATTTTATGTTGTACTTCAGGGTTCAAAGCTACTGAATTTAAGCCTAATATGTTAATAAAACCTTAATGTATTAATTGTAGGATACTGTCACATTGAATCCCGCCTCATTGGTATAATAACCTGCAGGCTGATTGGCCTCCAGATTAAGGGTCGCTCCAATTTTCAGCATATCGCTGTTGTCTCCTGTACGTGCTTCCACGGTAAACTGATCTATCACCAGCATCTGGTTAGGATTTTCCTGGTGATAAAGACTGAAAGACTGCGGCAGCGTGATAGAATAATTATTGTTCCCATGGGTTACCACCGCTTCTGCCGGAGCCACATTCCCGGGAATAGAACTCGAAATCTCCACTCCGTAAGCTACCCTTGAACCATCCGGCGAAAGGATCACGGAACCCGGATTATAGGCAGAGATCACATTCCCGAAGTCCAGGTCTACGCTTTTATCTATCTGAATAGGATCAATCACAATAGCCCTGCTCTCTACCGTCGCCGAAGCCGAAGCCTGGGCCAGGCAAAATTGCTGGGCTGAAAGGGCAATAAAAAGGAAAAGCAGTTTTTTCAATTTTATTTTTTTGGTTGGTTAGTTAGTAGTTATAAGCAAAAAACGCCGCCACAGGGGCGGCGTTTTGGTATACTGAATAGAATCTTTTTTATTCGTAAGCTACTGTTACTTCAACAGTACCAGTGTAGTCGCCTTCTACTTGCCCAGCATTTACAGTCAAGTCACCTCCAACATTTAATGTTTCAACTGCTCCAGTTCCTACAACATTTTCATTACCAAGACTGCTATCAAAGGTTACAGCCATAGCATCACCGTCACCAGTTAAATTGATAGTAGGGATGGTTATACTAAACTTATAATCCTTAGCTGCTGTCACGGAGAAGGAAGCTGCCTGCACAGTGGTGCTAGGAGCTAAGAGGTTATCGTTATCAGTAGTTCTCTCGCCATCAGTCGATACCGATACTGTACCACCAGCATCATTTCCTATTATACGTCCAAAATCTAATGCACTCCCATCGGTAATTTCTATTGGACTAACAATCTCAGCATTTACTGTAGCAGTTCCAGAAGCCGTAGCGGCATCCTGAGCAAAAGCAGTTCCTGAAATAATAAGGGCAAGTAGGATAAAAGTAATTTTTTTCATGTTGTATATTTTAATTTGATTTGGGTTCAAATGATTTAACGAGGCAAATATGGGGGAAAACCCTTATAGGAATCTAATCTTTTCGATAAGAGAGATAA
>JBEPWP010000155.1:0-4894 GCA_041642355.1 Fodinibius sp.
TTCGGTAATAAGTGAAGAAGTAAGTAGTGCTTCGGATTTTGGAGGACGAATAGTTACCAGCGTTCTTCCCAGATCATCGAGTGGGATAATTCCTTCAAGCTCCAGATCACGAACGTGCAGAGAATCACCAATTTCCAACTCACTAATATCAACAGTGTAAGCTCCAGGAATAAGATCGGGCGTAACGCGAATGCGCAAAATATGCATTGGTTGGAAGATACGACCACCGCCTTCAGTAACACCAACGGGAGTACCTTCAAGCTTGATGGGGACACTTAAAGTAACTTTGTGATCATCAGACATTACATAAAAGTCTGCATGGACGGGACGATCTGTCAGTGGATGAAATTCCACCTCTTTAAGAAGGGTCTTATATTCTTCTCCGCCAACAGTAATTTTAAGAATCTGACGCTGACTCTCACCTAATACTTTTTCAAAGTCCAACTCATCGATAGAAAAATGGATATTTTCATCAACTTCAGGTCCATACATAACACACGGTACGCGCATGGCATCCCGAAGGGCGTCAGCGGCTTTGCGGCCTGTTTCTCTAATTTTTCCTTCTAAATCTACTACTTCTGGAGTAATCATAATCCTAAAACGTTAATTTAATCGTCAAAAAGTGCACTTATTGTATCGTTGGTGTGGATACGCTGTATTGCTTCAGCAAAAATACCCGCTACGCTCAAAACCTTAATTTTACTCGATGGCTTACGCAGCGGCACCGTATCGGTAACCAACAGTTGATCAATAGGCGAATCTTCAATTCGTTGGTACGCAGGTCCCGACAGTATCGGATGCGTACATGTTGCTATAATATTAAGTGCCCCGCGATCTTTCAGTGCGGAAGCGGCATTTGTTAATGTACCAGCCGTGTCGATAAGATCATCAACGATCAGCACATTTTTGTTTTCAACTTCGCCGACAATGTTCATTACCTCGGCTACATTTTGTTTGGGCCTTCTTTTATCAATAAAAGCAAGCCGTGCCCCCAGACGTTTGGCATATGCTCGAGCCATCTTTAGGCTTCCCACATCGGGCGCAACAACAACCAGATTTTCTATCGGGTGGTCGCTGAAATAATCAATAAATAACCGGCTGGCGTATAAATGGTCAACCGGGATATCGAAAAATCCTTGAATTTGTGCTGCGTGCAGATCCATAGTTAAAATACGATCAGCACCGGCCTCGGTAAGCAGATTTGCCATCAACTTAGAGGCAATAGAAACTCGTGGCTGATCTTTACGATCTTGGCGGGCATATCCAAAATAGGGAATAACAGCAGTAACGCGTTTTGCTGAGGCCCGCTTGGCAGCGTCTAATAGCAATAATAACTCCATGATGTTATCGCCCGGCGGTGGAGTAGATTGTACTACGAAAATATCTTCACCGCGAATGCTCTGTTCATACTTCACGTAGAGCTCACCGTCAGAAAACGGCTTAATAGTAACTTCACCTAAATCAGTGCCGTATTTTCCAGCAATAGCTCTCGATAAAGCGAGATTGCTGCGTCCGGCAAATATGGCTAAGGGCGTATCCAACGAAGCGAGTTTTCAGGAAGTTATAAAAATAGAAAAGGATGGCTGTGAAGTCATCCTTTAGAGTTTGTTGCCCGGGGAGGACTCGAACCCCCACTGACGGTACCAAAAACCGCTGTCCTGCCATTAGACGACCGGGCAATTTCATGCCTTTTTCAACAGATGCAGATGATATGAATTTACAAGCTCCGAATCAAGAAGAAATTAAACTTTTAAAGACTTTACAGTTTTGACAATTGCGGGGACGGCAATACGAACGAAGTTGGTGGATGGCTCCCAGTTTTTGTTTGTAAATGGAGGGAGAAATATCGGTATTTGCAAAAAGCGTAAGTAAAGAGGAGGGGATATAAGCCTTATGTTTTTGCCAAAGTTTCCAACACTTATTTTTGAGACTTTCTTTAAAGAATAAATTTCCTAAGAAGTACATAGCGGGCAGAAATACGGTTCCAAAAAGAATTGATGCCCGCTCTTGGCCTATACCCGGTTTGGTTTCAATACCGTCGAGTAAATTATTCCACAAATCTTTAGGATTATCTTTTAGCCAATCTTGAAAAGAGCGATGGTGTATCTGCCAAAGAAGCTCTGCTCCTTGCTGAATGCGAAGCCGGGGATGATTACCCGGACGACATCCTTTGTGGTTCCAGTTAATAGGTTTTTGAGATGAATCATTATTGATACCGGAAAGTTTTAATGCCCGGCTACGGCAGGCATTTTTTGAAAAAGCATTTATATTTTCTTTATAGATCAGCTTGGTAAGCTTGCGCATTTGATCGCGATTGTGTGAGATACCCAGCCCGTCAAAAAGCCCAATAGTAAACATTTTTAGCCACGCCTGGGATGGAGGAAGTGAAGAATCGTAAAATGCTAATAGATCATTCACTTTTTGTTCAAAATATTCTTTATGGGCTTTTTGAAGTTGCTGGGCAAAGGCTTGGTCGGAAATGAATGAAACTTGGCCGTCACATGGCAGTTTGGGACTGTGCTGATATTGTTCCAGGAAATATTGCAGCGGATGGGAAAGGTGTGCTGCTAAACACAACGTGGGAATTGGGGTTTCATCACTCCTGAAACTATGATCTTCGGTAGCATTGAAAACTACGTGCAGGATAACGTTATCGTAATTGGCATCCTTGTGATGGTTGTGGTTTTGCCAGTCAGATAGCGACCAGTGCATCTCAATATTTCCAAACCAGCGAAGGTTACCGATAGAAACTTCAGCAGATAAAAAATCTGGGCCGTCTGATTTATTGAGTTGCCCTGCATTATGAATTTGAACTATCCGACCATCAATGGTTTCGAGATTTCGAATATTAAAATGGTGATTCTTCCAGATCCAGTGTAATAATTGTTCGTGATATGGAGATCTTGAATTATTCATTCAAAACATTATGGTCGCTTAGTGGTATATTATTGGTTGCCTCATAAAGGTCGGGAATGTCTTGTCGGATCCCTTGCTGGACATTATTACGAAGCTTTTGAAGTTCTTGGGCGCTTTTCCGTTTAGCTATTCTCCGTTGTAATTTAGTCCATCGGTTTAGCTCCAAGGCATTTTCCGACAACCACACTCTATTATGTTTCCCTTTTTGAGGTGATAATAGAAGACCGGCTGCTAACCCACCTAAAAATGAGGTAGTTAATAACAGGAAGTTTGTTTTGCGACTCATGATGATCCTCTCTTTCTGTTTTTAATACTGTTTTATTTTCAATATTAATAATGTACAAAGCTGTTTGTTTATTATAAATTGTTGGAAGCATTTTTTACTAAGAAAAAGGTAGTACATGGTTTTTGGATCAAAAATAGTATTAATGAACAGGGAACGAATTTTACGATCCCTGAACCGAATGGCACACGAAATTGCAGAGCAAAATGTGGATGACGCTCCCATTGCACTTTTTGGAATTAATGAGCGGGGGTTTGCCGTTGCCAAAACATTGGTAGATGTTTTAAATCCCATTTTTAATGACAAGGTACGTTTAAGCCAACTTAAGCTTACAGAAAATCACTCAGATCGTTCTTTTGAAGATATTGCATTACCCAAAGCTCACTATCCTATCATCGTGGATGATGTGATTTTTTCAGGCCGGACAATGTTTGAGGCCCTTAAATTGATTGCCAATAATTCGAAATTTTCAGAGATCCATACGGCGGTATTGGTAGATCGTGGCCATAGGAAGTTTCCCATCGAGGCAGAATTTTGTGGTATAGAGCTACCTACAAAGCTTGATGAGCATGTTTCCGTAATCGTTGAAAATAAACAGATACAAACTGTTGAACTAACAAAAGCTTGAGTGATGCAATTTTTATAGGGATAAAAATGTCCATATATTCCAAGAGAAAATATAAATATCCAAAGCGATGCTGTTTTACTCCATTTTATGAAAAAATCTCTCTCTCTTGTTCTATTTCTCTGTGTTTCTGTATTTATAACCTTACCCGTTTTAGGCCAAGAGGCAATAGAAATAAGTCGACTACTTGAAAATGACAGTGATATTTCTGTGCGTGATATGTCGGATGTAAATAGTAAGGTAGTGGTTGCCGATACGCTTAGAGGTTGGTCGTTGGATTGGGTTAGTGGCTTGAATGGATCGCAGGCCTCTTATGACAACTGGAGTCAAGGTGGTGTGAATACCATAAGTGTTACTGCTTCCACCGTTTTTAATGCAAAATATCGTAAAGGACAGTTTGCCTATGCACTGGCAACGAATTTTAAATACGGTAAGTCACGATTAGAGGGTGAGGGGACACGTAAAACGGATGATCGCATTGCTGTAAATAACAAGTTCAGCTACATTTTTGAGGATGAACGCTGGAGCGCTTTTGGAAACATTAATTTTAGTACCCAGTTTGATAAGGGTTTTGATTATTCAACAGAACCGCCTACTGTAATTTCACGATTTTTTGCACCGGCCTACTTTACACAAATAGCAGGTATAGCTTTTCAGCCGGAAGAATATTTTACTGCTGAAGCCGGTATGGCGATGAAGCAAACAATAGTTAATGATGCTGATTTAGCATCAGAGTATTATAGCTTTGAGGATGGTGAAACGGTCCGGTTTGAGCCAGGTTATGCATTGGGAATGAATTTTGAAAAGAAAATTGTTTCCAATGTTCGGTTGATTAGTTCTGTCGAAACATTTACCAACTTACAGCGTCATGTCGATAATACCGATGTGAATTTTTCAAATGAACTGATCGGGAAAATTAATGATTATCTGAATATGTCATTTCAGTTTGTAATGGTTTATGACAGTGACTATTCTCGTGAGTTGCAGATAAAACAGGTTCTTTCTGCAGGTTTTTCATATAGTATTTTATAGTAGTAGCACTTACTATTTAGGAATAAAAAAAGCCCCAG
>JBEPWP010000156.1:0-4893 GCA_041642355.1 Fodinibius sp.
GCCCTATCGGCGATTGATGGGCGGGCGGTTAGAGCCTGTTCTTGAAAGCTGCCGCATGATGAAATCCATGGGTATTTGGCTTGAGATCACAACATTGATCGTACCAGGTGTCAATGATGATCCGGACGAGTTGGAAGAACTGGCAACCTTTATTCATGATGACCTTGGACCAGATACGCCCTGGCACCTGAGCCGGTTTTATCCACAGTATAAGATGACTGATCGCGAACCGACACAGGAATCCATATTGACTGAAACGAAAAAAATGGCCGAGTTGATAGGTTTGAATAATATCTATGTGGGAAATGTCAGGGGGCGTAACAGCACCTACTGTAAAAAATGCGGCAGCGAGCTGATCTCACGAAGCGGATATGTCACCAGGGTGACTGGTTTGGATTCTGAAGGCCAATGCGAGAATTGCCAAACTTCATTGGATGGCGTAGGTCTTAAGCGTAATTAGAATTTGGTTTTATATTTCCTCAATAATCACCGGGTAATCTGATTTCTGCCCCATGTGTTAGATTCCTGTGATGAGAGGATTTTATACTGCTCCATTCACTTCCAAACTCAGGATTGATTCCTACGGCGCTACACCGGTCCTTTAGAAAATTTTATTTGTAAAATACCCAAAATCCTATTCCACTTATTTTTCAGCATTACGAGAAAGCTTACTTAATAATGGTGAATAATTTTGGGATATTTCCCTGTCTAAAAATAAGATTTCTACACCCTTTATACGAATTTTGATTTTAATTTGCAATTATTAAAAAATTGTGTAAAATATAAATAACAAAAGATTAAAATAAGATTATATATTGGGTATAACAATTAAGGATTATATTAAGTGGGAGGGTTTTTCATGATTACTAATCTGGCAAAATGTCCCCATTGCGGCGTAGACTTGAATGTTGAGGATGAGAAAGAACACATGACTTGTAATACCTGTGGGAGGAGTATTTTTGTCCGTAAGGAGGAACGGTCCAACAAGGACGATTTAGTCAGGATCTGGATGAAGTTAGGCGTTTCTGCCTCCAGAGCCGGGAATCAGCAAGATGCTTATAAATTCTTTGGCAAAGTCGTGGAGGCGGATCCTGACAATTGGATGGCTGTCTTCCTTAAAGGGAGGTCTGCTGCAGCGCAATCGACCATAACAAATCCGAAAATACATCAACTTATCCAGGCTATTGATGAGGCTGATCAAATTATTAAAATACAAAAACTGGATGAGAATGAATTGATAGAAGCAAGAAATCTATTTGCCACAACCCTTACTCACTTGATTGATGCTTTTTCAATTCTCCATTCCAAAAGATTTGATAGGGCTGGTACTCTATTTTTAGATTTACATTGGAATTTAATGTGGGAAACAAGACTTTGGCATGAAAATGCGATTGAATATTACCAGTTTGCGATGGGTTTAATTGAAAATTTCCATGATGAAAAATCCAAAGCAAACCGTGTTGCACTGAAGAAGAAAATAGCTTCACAATGTGTCTCAACTTGTGATTTCCAATTGTATTACAGGGATTTTGATAGAAAACAGCGTGAATCATTTGGGTATCGGATAAATGAAAAGCAGCACTTTATTGATCTATACGATCAAATGATCACAGATATCAGAGTGTATGAACCCGATTTTGGAATGGATGAAAATTATTACATTGATCGTCTCGATCCACCGCCAGTTAATTTTGCTTCTGGATATTTGGAATCACGGACCAAGGTTTTAAAAAAGCTGGAGAAACACTTTGACCAGCCTAGAAGTGAACGGGCAGCAAGGTTACGAGATCAACCTGTTTTGAATGAGCAATCCGATGAAGAAAGATTGTTTCTGATCAGAAAAAACATTCACGAAAAAATTAAAGTTTCAAAGGTTGATTATTCCGTTTTCCAAGACGCATAACCTTCTATCTAATAGATAGAACTTTTGGAGTGAAATTTCAGGCCATTCCGCAATAAATAGTTTTTCCTCATATTATGAGTTCTGGATGACCACCTTCAAATTAAATAAGTTGTGGGCTTAAACCAGCTCCAGGGCTTAGTAATTGACAATCTTAATTTTTCTGGTCTGTCTATGGATCAATTTTGTTTATTAATAATCCTTAGCCAATTTTTAAATAAATTCAATTTCCGTCGCCCCATTTATTTTTGATAAGTTATCTCAGCACAATTTAATTAAATGCCCCACGATTTCATTCGCGAATTAAAGAGCTTAATCCATGTGATTGTTTAACTTATGGTATTGATTTCAAATAAAAAGCCAGAATGATGGCAGAATCTCAATGAATGAAAAGTTAGCCTGGGGATGGCGTCAATGTATAATAATCCTACTGTAGATTGTAATGATCTTCATTGTAAATCTGATTTTATTATTGGGGCGATTGCAGATATGAGAGGATGATCCCATGAAAAACATTAAGTGGGCTTTGATTATTGTTATTGCAGCAGTGCTAGGTTTTTTTGTCGTTGAGTATATGACTGTTCATCCTTTGAAAATGAGCCTTTTCTTGTTGCTCAGCACCTTGACAGGTATTGTACTAATATTCGCTATTATCAAATATTTCATGGGCAAGTGGATTTTAACTGCAGCGATTTTAATTAGTTTAGCAGCCTTTTTATCCAGCTATCTCATCAGCACACAGGTGTTCTTATCAACAGGCGGAGACGATTCACTGCCGGAAATTACCAGAGAAAAAGGAGATCCTGGTAAGGGCCATACTGCGGTCATCTATTTTACCCATGGCGAACCCGAAACCTACGATCCGATCGGGTGGATAAATCAGTTCAATGAATTTGACGAACAGGGTATCCAGTTTATCCCCCTGATAGCCCGACCAGTCTTCATTCACCAATTAAGAAACGCCTATCTCAAAGTCGGTCAAAGTCATCACCGCCAGATGCATCTGCAGATGTTGAATAGTTTGGAAAGTGCTTATCGGGCGGAAGGAGATAATACGACAAAATTTTATATAAGTTTCCTGGATGACGACCCACGGCCAGATGAAGCTGTTATTCATGCCCTCAATGAAGGCGCAAGCCATATTATCCTCAGTGAAGTTTTTCTAACGATATCAAACCACACAGCTGAGGGGATAGAATTGGTAGAAAACTTAAATATTGAAGAATATGGTGCGACCATTTCCTATACAGGCCCCTTGTATGACTCCAAAACGCTCCGGCGTATGTTCATACAGCGTACAAATGAACACATCGGGGGTACATCGAAAGAAAATGTTGGTGTACTCCTCGTGGGTCATGGACAACCTGATGAATGGGATGAAGAATGGCCGACGGAAACTTCCCAGGAAATTGGTTTTCGCGAGGATGTACTTAAGGACTTTGAGCTTGCCGGTTATCGATCTGAAAACTTGAGTTTAGCCTGGATGGCGTTTAAGGAACCTAAGCCAGCGCTAAAAGTTGAGGAATTCATAAACAATGGTGTGGAAAAAATTGTATTTTTTGCAGCGGCGATAAGTGCCGATTCAATCCATAGCCAGTATGACATTCCGGAACTCATCCACGAAGCAGAAATACCGGAAGGTTTTCCTATCATTAACCTGGGTGCATGGAACGATGATCCAATTGTGATCAATGCTATTAAGGAAAAAATTGATCCTTTGATCATGGAGTGAAAGCTTGACTTTTTTACGAGAAACCACGGTCATAGTTTACCCAGAATCGGTGATTTTGAGTAACACAAAAAATTGAAAAACATAGGGTTGTTAAATTAGACAGCCCTTTGTTATTTTAATTGAAAGGTCATTTAATTTTTTTTGCTTGATCACCTTTATTTACTCATTATTTGATATTCTTATTTTCAGCTGTTTTACTAATCTCGATTGGTAATCGATTATCGCCTATTTACAGGTTGAAAAATCATCCATGCTTCTAGCAAAACTTAAAATGTTACTTTCGAAAGTCAAGGGATGAATTTCAATTTTGAGCCATACGCTTTTTAAATTGCCTGGCAAAAGGTCGGGCATTGATTAGGTTATACAATATTGTGTTTGGCCAGTTGAATCATGTATACTTAAATTAATCAAACAGATTCAACATCTGCTTGAAATAAACTAAAGTCTTTCGTTGTTTCCTTAATTAATCCAAACAATATCTACCAAAGAAAAGGTCAATAAGATCAAATAAATTTGTAGATAAGGTATTAGTTATCAATTTATAAGATTTGTTTATCAAATATTAACAATAGGATGCTATTGTAATTATGAAACTAGGATATAATAGTAACGAAATTCAAAAGATATCTCTCCTTCGGGAGGTTTTCACAGATTCGAAGCCCATTGACACAATGGATATCTAGTCAATGGCTTTTTTATCGCGTAGTGACTGTGTCCTGCAAGGTGAAATAAGCAAGCAAATAAATAGAGAATAAAAATAGGAGTGATTAAGTTAAATGACATCGAATAGAAAATTTTCTGAGGATAAGGTTTCCGAGGATAATCTCTCAACTTTACTTGAGGAACCTGAAGAAGAAACGGAAGATCCAGAAATGGCTTACGAAGAGCATATTTCTGATCATACTGGAATCACCTCAGATGACTCAGTTAGTTTATATCTGAACGAAATGAGCCGGGTGCCATTACTCACCCGGGAAGAAGAGATCACCCTTGCCAAGAAAATGGAGATCGGCCGGCAGGCACGTCTGACCATGATCGAGAGTGATGGTGAAATCGAGAATATAGAAGAAATTAAACGGCTGATTCGCGAGGGCAAAGAAGCCCGCGAGTATTTGATCAAAGCAAATATTCGGCTGGTAGTCAGTATTGCCAAGAAATACCGTCGTTACGGCTCTTCCTTCCTGGATTTAATCCAGGCTGGTAATGTCGGCTTGATCAGGGCGGTGGATAAATTTGACTATACACGTGGCAATCGCTTCAG
>JBEPWP010000157.1:0-4881 GCA_041642355.1 Fodinibius sp.
ATTCTAGCAACGGTAACTCCCGATTACCTTTTTCCGGCAACAGCTTGTTTGGTTCAAAATGAGATTGGAGCCAATAATGCCTATGCTTTTGATTTATCAGCTGCTTGCTCGGGATTCTTATACGCTCTTACCACGGGTGCTAATTTTATTGAGTCGGGGCGTGCCGAAAAAGTGTTGGTAATTGGTGCTGATAAAATGAGTTCTATCATCGATTATACCGATCGATCAACATGTATTTTGTTTGGTGATGGCGCTGGGGCCGTATTGCTTGAAGCCTCGGAAGATGAAACAGGAATTATTGATTATATCCATCGCTCTGAAGGGGATACCAACTTATCATTGTATCAGCCAGCGGGCGGTAGTTTGAACCCTGCCAGCGAGCAAACTGTAGCAGATAGATTACATTATGCCAAGCAAGACGGACGGACTGTTTTTAAGAAGGCGACTGTTGGAATGGCAGATGTGTCGGAAGAAATTATGGAGCAGAATAATCTCACGGCCGATGATGTAGCATGGTTAGTCCCGCATCAGGCAAATTTGCGTATTATCGATGCAACGGCCAATCGTATGGGACTTGATAGTGACAAAGTGATGGTAAATATTGATAAATACGGAAATACAACGGCCGCGACCATACCACTTTGTTTGTATGATTGGAAAGATGAATTAGAATACGGTGATAACTTGATCCTAGCTGCATTTGGCGGAGGATATACTTGGGGATCAATTTATCTAAAATGGGGTTGGAAATAAGTTATGAGTAAAGCGTATTTATTTCCCGGACAGGGATCACAATCTGTTGGAATGGGAAAGGCTCATTATGATGATAATGAGCAGTTTGCCAATATAGTTGATAAAGCCAACGATATTCTCGGCTTTGATCTTAAGAAGATCATGTTTGACGGTCCGGAAGAAAAATTAAAGCAAACAGAATTTACGCAACCTGCTATCTTCCTGCATTCTATAGCGTTATTTAATACGCTTGATGCCAATCCCGATATGGTTGCTGGCCACAGTCTGGGAGAATTTTCTGCACTTGTTGCCTGTGGTGCTGTAGCTTTTGAAGATGCTTTGAAAATTGTACGTCGGCGCGGGGAGCTAATGCAGCAGGCCGGGGAAAATAATCCCGGTACCTTGGCTGCTGTTATTGGAATGGATGATGAGGTTGTAGAACAAATTTGTGAACAGGCAACTAAAGAAGTTGGCAAAGAAGTTATTGCTGCAAATTATAATTGCCCCGGACAAATTGTAATATCCGGGGATGAAAAAGCTATAGATAAGGCGATTGCCTTGTTGAAAGATGAAGGTTGCCGTTTGGCTAAGAAGCTACCTGTAAGTGGGGCTTTTCACTCTTCATTAATGCAGCCAGCTTATGATGGTCTTAAAGAAGGTTTGGAGACACTGGATATCTCAGAATCAACGTGTCCAATTTACAGTAATTATACTGCTGAGCCTACTACAGATCCGGAAGAAATTCGGTCGAATGTACTAAATCAGTTGTTGAATCCAGTGCGATGGACACAAACGCTTCAAAATATGTATGAAAACGGTGCTGAAACTTTTATTGAAGTTGGCCCCGGGAATGTTCTACAGGGGCTGGTAAAACGCACGCTAGATGATGTTACAATTAATGGTTATCAATAAAATTATTAGATTATGAGTTTATCACTAGAAGGAAAGACGGCATTAGTTACAGGTGGAAGTCGGGGAATTGGTCGAGCTATTGCGTTATGCCTAGCCGATTATGGAGCTGATGTTGCCATCACCTTTGCTAGTTCTGTGGATGCAGCCAATGAGGTTAAAAAAGAAATCGAATCTAAAGGTTGCAAAGCCAAAGCCATCCAAGCCGATGCTGTAAAGCTTGAAAAAGCTGAAGAGGTAATTGAAGAATTAGTCAATGACTGGGAAAAACTGGATATCTTGGTAAATAATGCTGGTATCACTCGTGATAATTTGATCTTGCGAATGAGCGAAGAACAATGGGATCAAGTTATTGATACAAATCTAAAAAGTATTTTTAATTACAGTAAAGCTGTTGCCAAACCAATGATGAGAAATCGGGGCGGCTCTATCATCAATATTAGTTCTGTAGTTGGACTTTCCGGTAATGCTGGCCAAAGTAACTATGCTGCCTCGAAAGCAGGTATCGTTGGATTTACCAAATCTTATGCAAAAGAACTTGCGTCAAGAAATATTCGCGCAAATGTTGTCGCTCCCGGCTATATTACAACAGAAATGACTGGAGAGCTCGATGAAAAGATTTTGGAAGCTATCGAAGAAGAAACTCCCATGGCACGTGCCGGTAATGCAGATGAGGTTGCTAATACGGTTCTATTTTTAGCTTCTGACCTGAGTTCTTACATTACCGGAGAAACAGTACGTGTGGATGGTGGAATGGCTATGTAAATTAGATTTTGATATATGGCTTTAAAAGCTGCATAGCCAATGACGATAAAGTGTATTTTATAAATTTATATTGTATTTTCAGCCCATGCTTAACGAAAGTGGGCAGTTATCATTAAAATTAACCCCAACATAAGTTAAATAACCGTTATGTCTCAAGACGTTGAATCAAAAGTAAAGTCAATCATTGTCGATAAATTAGGTGTTGATGAATCAGAAGTTACGCACGAAGCGAACTTCACCAACGATTTAGGTGCTGATTCATTGGATACTGTTGAACTCATTATGGAGTTTGAAAAAGAATTTGATATCAGCATTCCTGATGAAGATGCAGAAAACATTGCTACTGTAGGTAATGCTGTTGAATATCTCGAAGAGAAAGTAAGCTAACATTCTCAAGCGCTAATCTTTTTAGCATGTCTAATCGCAGAGTTGTAATTACCGGAATCGGTGCCCTTACCCCCGTAGGTAAGACGGCACCTGATTTCTGGAATGGTTTAATATCGGGTAAAAGTGGAGCTCAACCTATTGAGCATTTTGATACTTCTGACTTTCCCACAAAGTTTGCCGCCCAAATTGAAGACTATGACGAGCTGGATTACTTTGAACGCAAAGAAGCGCGTCGACTGGATAAGGTTTGCCAGTATGCGCTTATTGCAGCAGAAGAAGCAATTCAGGATACTGGTCTCAATTTAGATAACATCAATAAAGACGATGTTGCGGTAATTGTTGGAACGGGCATAGGAGGTATGAATACCTTTTATGAACAAGCTATTTCATTTCATGAACATGGTCCCCGAGGAGTATCCCCGTTTTTTATCCCAAAACTGATTCCCGATATGGTAGCGGGACAAATATCCATTAAGTATGGATTTAAAGGCCCCAATTTTTGTGCTGTTTCAGCATGTGCTACCGGATCCCATAATATAGCTCTGGCTTACGATTCTATTAAAAACGGGCAGGCACAAATGGCTGTCTCTGGAGGTTCTGAAGCGCCGGTTTCTCGTATTGGCGTTGCGGGCTTTAACTCTATGAAAGCGATGTCTACCCGCAATGATGATCCTCAAACTGCATCACGCCCCTTTGATAAAAATCGGGACGGATTTGTGCTGGGAGAAGGATCTGGCATTCTCTTTTTAGAAGAGTATGAACATGCAAAAGAACGTGGTGCTCAAATATATGGTGAAATTGTAGGATACGGCTTTTCTGCCGATGCTCATCATATTACGGCGCCTGATCCCGATGGAGAAGGAGTAATCTTAGCGCTTAACAGAGCACTTGATTCTGCGGGGATTGCTAAAGAAGAGGTGGATCATATTAATATGCACGGAACTTCAACACCACTTGGAGATATTGCCGAGACCAACTCTATCAAAAAGGTATTTGGCGATTATGCGTATGAAATAAATCACAATTCCACGAAATCAATGACAGGACATGCGCTTGGTGCTGCAGGAGCAATAGAAGCATTAGCTACATTGCTTTCTACGTATCACGGGATGATTCCTCCAACGATTAATTTTGAAACACCTGATCCAGAATGTGATTTAAATTATACTTTCAATGAAGCGGAAGTAAGGGATGTAAAATATGCCCTGAATAATGCTTTTGGATTTGGTGGTCATAATACTACGCTTGTATTTAAAAAGTTCGAAGAGTAGTTGATGTTTGATAGACTCAGGTCATATTTTCAAACTGACGAAGAGTTACCACCTGAGCAGGAAGAACGAATACGGAAACTAGAGGGGATTATAGGCACCTCAATAGATAATCCCTTTATTTATATACGCGCACTTCGTCATCGTTCAACATTGGTAGATGATAAATTTTCATCTATTGATTCTTATGAACGGCTCGAATTTTTGGGCGACGCTGTTCTTGACTTAATTGTTACCGAAATAATTTTTGATCTATTTCCTAATAAAAACGAAGGATTTCTAACCAAATTACGTGCCCAGCTGGTTAAGGGAGATTCGTTGGCGATGTACGCAAAAAACTTGGGATTGAATGAGCTTATGATGCTGGGAGAGCGCGTGCGAGGCCAGGGAATAGAGCAATCCAAAAGTGTTTTATCTGATCTCTTTGAAGCACTTGTTGGAGCTTTATATCTCGACTTGGAATATAAGCCTACCTCAAAATTTGTACGAAAAGTTATTGAGAAGCATGTTGATTTTGATGAAATCATAAATTCCCTTGATAATTACAAAAGCTTACTGTTGGAATTTGCTCAAGCAGAGCAGATGAAAATTCCAACGTACACCGTTATATCAGAGGAGGGACCAGGACATAATAAAACTTTTGGCGTAGAGGTTTATGTAGATGAAAAACCAATGGCACAAGGGGAAGGAAAGAGTAAAAAATCTGCTGAACAACAAGCTGCTCGAAAAGCATTAAATAAATTACAGCAGTGATAATCTACACTGCTGGGAAATTTACTTAAATCATATAGATAAGAGTAGGGATGAGTTCTTGCTTATA
>JBEPWP010000158.1:0-4879 GCA_041642355.1 Fodinibius sp.
CATCAAAAGTTGGTTCATATAACCCTGGTGTCAATTGTTCATCGATCACTGTTTTTACAAGACGTCCGGTTGTATCATAAACCTTAAGTTGAACGTCGGTTTCTTCTTCAAGGGTGAATCGTATTTTCGTGGTTTCGCGAAATGGGTTTGGATAGTTGTGGCTTAGCGTATTTTCAAAGTCATTACTGCCTAGCGCTAAATAGATTGTGTTTTCATTGTCAGATGATGTTGCTGAATTTGTGAGCACAAGTCCAAGCTTACTGATGTTCTCCCATCTCAAAGAAGAGGTTTCAACAGAGGCCTCTCGATCGGCAAGAGGATAAAGCAATGGAGCAGCAGTACCATCATCAAAATAAGCGATTAAACCTACGCCACTATTAGGTACGCTGGAAGTTGTTTCGAGGCTGATATTTCCTGCAAGATCGCTTTGAAGAGGGACCTCAAAATAATTTGCCCCAAATGCACCGGGAAGTGACAGTGAGGAAGGTTCACGAGGTATAGAGAAATCGTTAGTTAAAATATTGCCAATAATAGTTGAGGGCGTAGGATAGTGCTGGCGCTCTTCGAAGCCGAAATCCTGTGCTGAATTATTACCCGAAGCATAATGCCACAACTGTGATTCGATATAGTTTTGGTTAAAAGAGGACGGTCCTCCCAGCTGTTGGGTAAGGGCATCTACCATAGAAATGTTGGGGTTGTTTTTGATGGTTTCCCATACATCTACCCAGAACTGAGACCCATATTTTTCTTCAAAATAAAGTGCCCAGCTGACATGCTCGTACGAGCCGGGATAAAATCCACCGCTCGGATTATTAAATATTGAACTCTCCCAGACTATGTAATTGTAGTAGTCATTCACATTGTCATAAGTAACCTCTTCCATCAAGGTGCCATCCATCTCCAGCCAAAGCCCAGTCTCTCCTCCCCATTGGTTGGCTTCGTATTGGATGGCGTGTTTAAACTCGTGAGCAACTGTTACCTTGACAGCCCCAATTTGGTTGTTACTATCATCATTTGGAGGGAACCCTTCTGAAAAATCATTTTCAACATCGATATAAGTAGAGCCATCGCCAGGAGCAACAGTGCGACCATAGATATTCTCCAGATTTAAGAGATTAATATCATACGTTTGTCCCTGTTGGATGGGATCCGTATATCCAAGTCGCTGCACTTGGTGGCGGTACGAAGAGTCGGCTGCAGCGGCTACTTCTTCTACATAGTCGGGGATGCCGTCGCTATCAGTATCGTCGGGTGGAACGGCATGAGCCCCGGACGTCTCGTAGTGGATACTGAAATTGCCGGAGGGTGATTGATACGTCTCCGAAGCCTGCATGTTGGGGGTGTCAAGTTTTGCTTGAATACTGCTGAGGGTGGAGGGAGATAATTCAGATTTATGGCGATGAAAATCGGAAGTAGCAGGTGTTCCACATTTAAGAGGCGTATCGTAATTGATATTCTCTGCATCCGTTAGTTTACCCTTGGTCTCGGCGGGGTAAAATTTGTAAAGCACTTTTTGATCGAGTGATAAGTCGCCCAGCAGGTAAGCACGTTCAATTTTTTGATGCAGGTTACCCCTTTGCTTTTCGGGCCTATCCTGCGATTGCACCGTGCTTGTGCATAGCATTAATAAGAATGTGCTCAAAATCGAGAGCTGGAAAAAGTACTTAATCAACGAGACAATAATTTAATACAAATGAGGTTCATTTCTTGCAAAATTACCCTTATTTTTGGCATCTGCAAATTGGTTCTCCACTAAGTGTCTTATAGTGGTAATAAAAGATTAAAAAACATGTACGAAGTAATACTCTACTACAAGTTCACCTCCATCGAAGATCCCGAAACATTCTGCGAGGAACATAAGCAGTTCTGTAAAGATTTGGGGATCAAAGGACGCATTTATATCAACGAAGAAGGCATTAATGGTACGGTTGGCGGTACTCCAGAGCAGGTTTCGCAGTATAAAGAACACCTGACGAGCATTCCCGGTTTTGATGGTATCGATTTTAAGACGGATAACAGCGAATATGTTCCTTTTGCGAAGCTTAAATGCAAAGTGCGTCCGGAGTTGGTAGCGATCCACAAGGAGGATGTTGATCCTGATGACGGGGGCAACTACCTGGAACCGAATGAGTGGAAAGAGGTGCTCGAAAATGAAGATGATTATGTGCTCATCGACGTACGTAATGATTACGAATCAAAAATTGGGCATTTTGAGGGAGCCCTTACCCCGCAGGTAGAAAACTTTTATGAGTTCCCCGAGTGGTTGGAGCAGGTTGAGGACGAGATCAGCAAAGATAAAAAAGTGCTGATGTATTGCACCGGCGGCATTCGCTGCGAAAAGTTTTCGGTACTGATGAAAGAAAGGGGCTGGGATGATGTCAACCAGCTGCATGGCGGAATTTTACGTTACGGCAAAGAAGAGGGCGGAGAGCATTTCAAAGGAAAATGCTTCGTGTTTGACGATCGCTTGGTAGTGCCGGTAAATGAAGATAATCTGGAGCCGATTGCTCACTGCGAGATTACGGGTAAACCGGCTGATACCTACATTAATTGTGCCAATATGGAGTGCAATAAACTGTTTGTCTGCTCCGAAGAAGGGGCTCGTAAGATGGAAGGTTGCTGCAGCGAAGAATGTCGACAAAGTGAATACAAGCGTCCTTTCGATCCTGAAAATGCATTTCGCCCGTTTCGTAAATGGTACAACTATTTTGACGAGGATTTTAAGCAGCGCCAGTTAGAAGAAGAGCAGTAAACGGTAATTTTTCCCATCCCATTTTTACCTCCAGTTTCCATCTAAAACTCTGACAAAATGCTGAGGCCTGTCAGGGCTTTGGGCTTTTGGCCGTTTCTCCCCATAGCTTTAGTATATCCGACATTGCAATGTCCTACCCCATGACATTGTAATGTCTTACCCCGCGACATTCTAATGTCGGATATTTTGAGGTAGTAATCTCAGGGAGTTTGGCTAATAGTGTGGTGAAGGATGTTGGCTCATTTAAGGATACGGGTACATATCACAGGGCAAAAAGAGGGTCCAGTCAGTTTTAAGATAGGATTCCTTAAACTGGTTACCTGCTTGTTATTCTTTTCCTTCGAAAAAAGCCTTTGTAATACGAATAAAGTGCTGTGGACGATCCAAAAAGGCGTAATGCCCGGCGTTATCGATGATGACTAATGCCGCATTTTCGATACCCTCTTCCATACGTTTGGCTTGGTAAAGCGGCGCGGCTTCGTCATTTTCTCCCCATAGCAGCAATACTTCATGGGGAATTTGGGGCAGACAGGGTTCCAGATATTCGCTGACCGTTTTAACGAAGGTCTCGCGCATGATGCCATCCAGCTTGCTGTAATCGCTAGACCCTAACGATTTCCATATTGATGTTTTTCGAAGCCAATTGAGTGCTTTTTCTTGAAGGTTGGATGGTAAGATCAGGAAGGGAGCCTTCAACAGTTTTGCAGTATATTTTTTTAGATAATAGGTCGCCCCCTGTTTGGGTTTCATACCTGCTCCGCCCGTGATGAGTACCTTGTTGATATGTTGCCCTGTATTAGCACGTGCACAAAGTTTAAGGGCAATACGTCCACCAAAAGAGTGGACCAGCAAATCTGCCGAATCAAACTCCATGTCTTGCATAAACTCCTGAATCAGATCCGCATAATCATCGACGTTCCACGGCCGATCGGGAATCGAGGAATTACCGAATCCGGGTAGATCAAAGACGAAGCAGTCGCGAATATCCGAAAGCTGTTGGGCCAGTGGCATCATCACTTGTTTGTTACTGCCCCATCCATGCAAGATAAGAAGGGGCTGTTTCCCCTCAATACCTACTCGATTGTAGGAGACCGATAGTTTGTGGTAGTGATATATCTTTGTTGATTCCATATGAGAAGCCAAACATCGAATTATTTTCGTCCTCAAACAAGAGTGATTTTGTAAGTTTTGTCCGGCGTGAGGGTCTTACCTATAGAGATTAACGCGTTTAGAGGGTGAAAATAGCTATGGTGTCACTCTGAACTTGTTTCAGGATCTCGTAAAGCCCTGTAACGTTGATGCGAGCAGGCACTAGATCATCGCTAGTTACTACCGCGAGATCCCGGATTAGGGTCCGGGATGACACGGAGGACTATTAGCCATTGAATCCAACCGCTAATCGCATTGTTAGGAATTAATAATTTCAAGAGAGGATGCTTATGAAGAGAACATTATTTTTCTGGTTAGAAAGATTGAAGGTTTCGCCAAGTGAACGTAAAGCAGTGTCGGCATTACTGGTGTTGCTGGTACTATTGGGAGGGATGAATTTGGCACTGTCGCCATCGGTTCCATTCGAGGATGACAAGTATCGTGAGCTGGAGCAGCAGTTTGCCAAACGCACAGCAATGCTCGAGTCGAAGGAAGAGAAATTGCTGGAGCAGTATTATCCCAATCCCCAAAAGCAAATAGCCGAGGCTCAGTCAGATACGGTATCAGAGGATACAACATCACAAGAGGAGGCGGATGATAGCAAGGCAAAGAGTGAGGAAATCGATCAGAAGGAGAGTAGAAAGCAGGTAAACGTAAATAAAGCCAACAAAAAAGCCTTGGAAACGCTGCCGGGAATTGGACCAACCTATGCAGAAAGAATCATCAAATATCGCAATAAAAATGGTGTATTTGAGGCCTATGAAGAGCTTAAAAATATTAAGGGTATTGCGGAAAAACGATTGGATAAATTGATGCCATTTATCAAACTTAAGGATTCAGAATAATGCAATAAAAAATTTCGATGGCTACACGTATTTTATGGGCGGATGATGAGATCGATCAGCTAAAACCGCACATCATTTTTTTAGAGAATAAGGACTTTGAAGTTACCCCTGTTACCAACGGTGAAGATGCGAT